>CALMWM010000606.1 GCA_937873435.1 uncultured Gallionellaceae bacterium | reverse complement strand
GTTTTTCAATTTGAAATTATTGCCGACGTATTCCTGGTGCAATTCGGGATGCTGGGTTTTCCAGCTTTCCAGCAAGGCATCGGCGTCGTGCACCATGCTCCTGAACTTGTAGAACTTGAACGGCGCCCCGCCGTGCCCGACCCGTTGCTGGCTGTAGATGAACGGGCCACCGTCTTCGCGCCAGATTTTCCAGGCGATGAAAACCAGCACCGGGAACAATACCACCAACAGCAAGCCCGCCGCGACGATATCGAAGTAGCGCTTGATCAGCCGGATTCCGCGCCGCCCCAGATTGTTGCGCACCCGCAGCATCAGGACTTCGTGGCTGAAGAAGTGGGTCATTTCCATCCCCAGCAGCGGCAAGCCGCGGATGCTCGGAATCACATTCAGGTCGGCGTAGCGCATACTCAGGCGCTGGATCAGCAACTGCTGCTCCTGCAAACTGTCCAGCGCCACCACCACGTGGGGCATCCCCCGGCTTTCCAGCCAGGCGACGATGTCGCCGTCGACCGTGCTGATCGGCACGGGATAATCGTCCGGCGACGGCAGCGCTTCTTCCGGCAAAGCCAGGAAAGCCTCCACCTCGAATCCCATCAACGGCTCGCTGCATAAGGCCGCATAGGCCTCCCGCGCATTGTCGCCCACACCGAGGATCACCGTGGGTCGGCGCCAGCGTCCGATGCGTAGCAGTGCGCGTTTGGTCAGGACGCGCAGCGCCGGTACCAGCGCAAACGCCAGCAGCCAGGTCGCCAACAGCCACAAGCGCGAGAACTGCCATTTGCCGAGGAATACCAGCACCACATCGAGTGCCGCGAGCAGCACGAGAATGCGCAGGGTTTCCCGCAACTCGTCCCAGAACGGCTTGCGCCGCGAATAGTGGCCGGCGCTCCAGAACCACACCACCGCCGCCGCAATCACCAGCGCAAACAGGCCCAGGCGTATCTGGCCGCGTGCCTCCCACCAGCCGAAGAAGGCCTCGCTGAAGGTATGGTCGTAAGCCCAGTTTGCCGCACGGCTCAAGACGAAAGCGGCCAGCAAGGCAGCCACGTCGCCGGCCATCAGCGCCAATTTGGTGAAGAGCAGGTTGTCCACCCGGAGCTTCAATTCGCCCTCCGTGCGCCGACATGTCTTGCCCAAGCCTGCTCGACGAAAGCCTGGAATGTTTCGCGGAAACACTCGGGAGAAAAACGCTGGGCGTTTTCCCGGCAGTTGCCGGGCAGGATGCGTTGCCGATGCTGCTCGAAGCGGGCTAGCGCATCGCAAATGGCGGCGCTGGACTGTTCGAAAAAAAACACCCCGGTCGGCGCCGCATCGCCCAGGCCGCGGATGGTCTCCAGCGCTCCGCCCTTGCCGTAAGCGATCACCGGGGTGCCGCAGGCCTGCGCCTCCAGCGGCGCGATGCCGAAGTCCTCCTCCGCCGCGAAGACGAAGGCTTGCGCCCGCTGCATATGGTCGCGCAACACCGCGAAGGGCTGATAGCCGAGCAACTCGACATTGCGTCCCGCCTTGGCCTTGATTCTGGCGAAATCCGGGCCATCCCCGATCACGATCAAACGCTTGCCGGGCATCTCGGCGAAGGCTTCCACGATCAATTCGATTTTCTTGTACGGCACCATGCGCGAGGCGGTGAGGTAGAAATCCTCTTTATCCTCGCGCAATTCGAACGCGCCGACATCGACCGGCGGGTATACCAGCGCGGATTCGCGGCGGTAAACTTTCCAGATGCGGCGCGCGATGAAGCGCGAGATCGCCATGAACTCGTCCACGCCGTTCGCAGTACGGGCATCCCAGATGCGCATCTTGTGCAGCAGCCATTTGGCCAACCAGCCTTTAGCTCCGCGATCCAAGCCGGATTCCTGCAAATACTGGTGCTGCAAATCCCAGGCGTAGCGCATCGGGGAATAACACATGCACAGGTGAAGCTGCTCCGGCCCGGTCAGCACGCCCTTGGCCACTGCGTGCGAGCTGGAAAGCACCAGGTCGTAACGGGAAAGGTCGAACTGCTCTACCGCCAGCGGCATCAACGGCAAATAGTTGCGGTACTTGCTGCGCGCCAGCGGCAGCCGCTGGATGAAGGAAGTGTTTACCGGCTTGTCGTGGATGAAAGCCCGCCCGCCTTCGGGCAGGAAATCCACCAGGCTGAATATATCCGCCTGCGGGAAAACCGCCAGCATCTGTTCCAGCACGCGTTCCGCACCGGCGTAGGTCACCAGCCAGTCGTGGACGATGGCGACGCGTTGCGGGTCGGGATTCGGCGCTATGGATGGGGACATCATTGCTCTCGGTGGCAATTATGGCGAAAATCGGATTCTACGGCTGAAACGCTTGAGGATCACCTTTGATGGTGAAAAGTTGTGTAAACCGCCGCTTCGCGAGCCCCATCCAGACAGCACGCCAGGCCTGTGCGCCAATCCGGCATGACGGCCCCGAAGTCGCGGTGCAGCTTTTCGTTGGACAACACCGAGTTTTGCGGGCGCGCTGCCGGCAACGGGTATTCCGCAGTGGTAATCGGCAGCAGCGGGGTCGTGAGACCGGCGCCTTGCAGAATCGCGCTGGCGAAGCCGTGCCAGGATGTTTTGCCGGACGCAACGGCATGGTAGGTGCCGCCAAGCTCATTCCAGCTGCCCAGCCGTTGGGACAGGATTTGCAAGGTCGTCTCGGCGATAAAACGGCTCCAGGTCGGTGCGCCGAACTGGTCGGCAACGATTTTCAATTCGGGACGTTCTTGCGCGAGGCGCAGGATGGTCAGCAGAAAATTCCTGCCGCGCGCCCCGTACACCCAACTGGTGCGCAGGATCAGGTGCGCCCCGCCGACGGTGCGCACGGCCTCTTCGCCGGCAAGCTTGGTGCGGCCATACACGTTCCGCGGATTGGGTGCGTCATCCTCGACGTAAGGCGTCGCCTGGTTTCCGTCGAACACGTAATCGGTGGAATAGTGAACCAGCAACGCGCCGAGGCGTTTTGCCTCTTCCGCCATGATGCCGGGCGCCACCCCGTTTACCGCCTGTGCCAGTTCCGGCTCGCCTTCCGCCTTGTCGACCGCGGTGTAGGCGGCGGGATTGACGATCAACTGCGGCTTGACCTCGCGGATCAGGGCGCGGATCGCGTCGGCACTGGAGATGTCCAATCCCTGGCGATCCACCGCCACCACCTCGCCCAAGCACGCCAGGGTGCGCTGCAACTCCCAGCCGACCTGGCCGTTCTTGCCGGTCAGCAGTATCTTGCAAGTTGGGCTGAAAGTCGCCGCCCCCCGCATCACGGATAGACCTCGGCATCGCGGAACGCTACGCCCTGGGCATCCTTGCCCGATACCAGCGGCGGTGCACTATCCAGAGGCCAGGCGATGCTCAACTCGGGATCGTTCCAGACGATGCAGCGCTCATGCTCCGGCGCCCAGTAATCGGTGGTCTTGTACAGGAACTCGGCATATTCGCTCAACACCACGAAGCCGTGGGCGAAACCGGCAGGCACCCACAGCATTTTCTTGTTCTCGGCGGAAAGTTCGACGCCGACCCACTGGCCGAAGGTCGGCGAGTGCTTGCGGATGTCCACCGCCACGTCGAACACCGCGCCGGCCACCACCCGCACCAGTTTGTCCTGCACTTGGCGAAGCTGGTAATGCAAGCCGCGCAGCACGTTTTTCGCCGAACGCGAATGGTTGTCCTGGACGAATTGCGGCGTCAGCCCGGTCGCTTCGGCGAATTTGCGCGCGTTGTAGCTCTCGAAGAAAAAGCCGCGCTCGTCGCCGAACACCTGCGGTTCGACGATCAGCACCTCGGGAATGGCAGTAGGAATGGCTTTCATGGGATATTAAAAAATTCTTTCCTGGAGGATCTGGAGCAAATATTGCCCGTAGCCGTTTTTGCGCATCGGTG
>CALMWM010000605.1 GCA_937873435.1 uncultured Gallionellaceae bacterium | reverse complement strand
TGTTATCCGGCAGAATACGGCGATTATATGAGTTCCGTATTAGATATTACTACCATCGCAGGGAACCCAGCCCACCGAGGTCGACATTGCTTTCAGCTATATCAACAATAACGGCAATGCGCCTGCCATCAACCAGGAAATCAAAATCCTCAAAACCGATGCGCCGCAACAGGGAAAAATCGTCAGTTACCATCCGCTGCCGCTCAACAGTCAGTACAATTTCCAGGTCACTTACGTGTTCACGGACAGCGTGCAATACCAAGCGCCGCTTGCCCAGGGGAAAAGCGGTTTTCTGCAAATCATTCCCGCCGCGAATGCCGTCCATTCCTGCAACTTGATTATCTATGTTCCGAGCGCACAGGCCAGCAACAATCCGGTATTCGATGCCACGGTGCAAATGTGGTACCAACAGGCGCCAACCATTCCCCCCAGCGGCGGCACCCAGCCGACCAAGGACTCGCCCGCCGTTTTTACCATCACCCCGAATTCCGATGCCAGCGGTAATTTGTTTGGCCGCGCGACTTTCGAAGGGCTGCTTAGCGGCGATCAGCCGCTGGTCTATACCGCAGCGATAGACGCGGCATCCGGGCAGATCGACATCCCCGACACCTTGCTCGAAAACACCCAGCCGAGTGTGATGGTGTCGCCGACACAGCGCTATTTCACCCTGGAAATCAGCACCGAGGCGGTCGATTGGACTACCGCGACGTTTGCAAGCGTCGAAGTGCTGGTCAATCTGCATGTGGCCCAGGGAAGCGCGCCCAGCAAACCGGGCGATACGCCGCCGCAGCGAGCCTTTACCTGGAACAAGGGCGAACAGGGTATCAAGTACCTGAGTTACGGTATCCAGGATGGCAACGTGGTGAGTTATGACTGGAAAGCGAACTACATTACCCCGGGAAAACCGGTACAAAGCAACTCCGCTACAGGGGCCTCGGACTTGATCCTGAATATTCCCGCCACGCCTACCTCGTAACCGGCGGGAACATCGTATCAGGGAGTGCCGAACGGTGTTCGTCGATAACGAGGTATTGCCGCCCGAAATAAGCGCACTGTTGCATGCGGCGGCAGAAACGTGTCCGGCAAGCGCCATGCAAGCCGGACAGCTGCTGGGGATACTCTGCCGGCCTTGGCAGGTAGAGATCAACAACTGGCGTCCGGCGCTGGCTAGCCTGCTGACCCCCAGCGGCTATCCGCTGGAATTTACCTTTCGCTCGGGTTCGTCCGACCTCGCCTATACCGCCGAACCCGGATTGCCGCAGGCCGCTTGCGTGGCGAAGTGGCGATTCGCGCGCAAGCTGGATGAAAAACTCGATCTCCAGCTCCATCCGCTACTGCCTACGCTAGCAGCCCAGCCGGCGCAACGTTTCGGGTGCTGGCTGGGCGTCCGCCATTGCCAGGCAAGCCAGCGTTTCAAGGTCTATCAGGAAGTGGTGCCGCAAACCGTCCCTTGGGTGTTGCACTATCTGCGTTGCGCTGTGCCCGGCCTTGGCAGTGTGGCCGAACTTTCGCCGAGCTTGCTGGGTGTTGTGCCGGGAAGCGATGGCGCTACCGAGTATTACTGTCAGGTCGAGCATCCCGGCCCGGCGGTATTGCATAAACTGTATGCTGCTGCCGACATCGGGAGGCTGCTTCCCTGTGTTATCGATTATCTTGCGTATCTTGCCGCGGAACCGCGGGAAAAGCTCTTTGGCCGGCTCCGCATCGGCATCAGCTATAGCCTGGCAAACGGGAGGGCGCCACATGTCACGCTATTTGCCCATGCCAGCCAACTCTTTGCCGACAACCGTCAGGCACGGTTACGCTGGCTCGGCCTGGTACGTCAACTCGGGGGGCAAGCAGCGCTTTATGACAAACTCACCAGTTCGTTCGAAGAGAGTGATTTTTCAGATGTGGTGCATGGTCTTGTCGGCGTAGCGATAAACGAAATGGGTCAAATCGAATGCTCGCTGGGATTAAGGCCATTTAAGTGAATATTTTTGGCAATTCAGCTAGCGCGACATAACGCTCACTGATAAAGCTTTCGATCGCATGAGTCAGTGCGCTGCCCTTGAGGCTGCCAGCCTGTTCCCTGAGCTTGGCGAGGAATTCATCTTCACCGATCCCGGCGGCTTTCGCCACATCCAGCCACATGGAGCGATCTCGCGACAGCGTGACGTTCTCCGGCATGGTCAGGCCCTCATCTTGCCAACGTTGGCGCCAATTCGATGGCACCGCCTTCGATTCAATTTCGGCCCTTATCTGTGCAGCGGATTTTGCCGAGTCGGCACTGGGCGCGGGGATAGGATCGTTGTGGGAAATTTTTCCCATGGCGATGGAAATATCGAATTCTCTCTGCACGTCTGCTTCCGTCACGGGCTTTTCCCATCCCACCAAATGCACGCGTATGCTCAAGTTCAAGAGCAGATTAAATCGTTCGGATTGGGCGGGGGGCGCGTTTTCGAAGCCGGCAGCGCGTATGTCTTTCATTTCCTGCTTAAAACCATCCAGCAATTTCTGGTTTTCGGGCAATAGCGGCAACATGGTGGGACCGCCACCCCCAAGCCAGCCATTGGCCTTGATATCGTCATGCCTTGCCTGTGCCTCGTCTATGACATCCTGGGGAAAGTCCTTGTTGAACCAGCCGGCAACGTAGTCTGGCATTTTTAAGTACCCGTCCCTTGCCACTTCCCGGGCCGCGTCGGAAATGCTTACAACGCTGCTGGCACCGCCGGATGGGGCTAAGTCGCCGGTGCTCTGGCGCGGTTTGGTTGTCGTATTGCTGTAAACATTTCCAGCGGATTGAACTGCGGATATGGCACTCATGATCACCTCCGGGAAATTGTTATTCCACTTTCATGTGGGGTGCGCCCGACTACTTCGGCAAGAAATTGCCGCCGTGGCGGCAAATTTTGCACGGATGCGGAAGCTAAGAGCAGCGCTGAAGAGTATATAAATATGGCCTTTCCAATGCTGGATATTGGTTAATTGCCGAACCAGCAAACCACATGCCAGATACTGTTTG
>CALMWM010000604.1 GCA_937873435.1 uncultured Gallionellaceae bacterium | reverse complement strand
ATGGACATGAAATAGACCAGCACGATAACCGGCGTGTATAACCCGACATGCCCCAGCGCCGGACTGGCGCCGGTCCGGTCGAGCAGGATGCTGAAGGCGGCGCAAGCCAGCAGCAGCGCCCCCAGCGCCGCCGACAGGATATGCCCCTGCGCGGCGCGGCTATACAGGCTCTCGCGCCGGTAAAGGGCATCCAGCACCACCAGAATCGCCAGATTGAACACCGCGCTGCCCAACACGTCACCCACCGCGATGTCGGGGACGTTGGCTACGGTCACGGCGGACAGCCCGGTTATCAGTTCCGGCAGCGAGGTTGCAGTTGATAGCAGGATCAGGCCGACCCACGAAGCCGACATGCCGGTCTTTTCCGCGATGATGTCGCCGTTGCGGGAGAGATGCCAGCCGGCAAAGCCGATGACGGCCAGGCACAACAATAATTCCAGCCACAGGATCATGAAGCGGTTCCTTTCTCGTAAGGTGGAGCATCCACAAATTGATCGTTCACAGCGCGTGGAAACGATCATCCTGAGAAACCTCAGTTGGACGGGCTGGAGTGTGCGGTTTTGCAGGTGCGGGGCATACCCGACGGCCCTGCGGCCTGGGCACAAGAGGCGCCACGACACTGAGGTTTCTAGAATAATCCATATCCGTCATGGTTCAAGCATCATGCGTAGCCGGGGCGCCGCGCACCCTGGCCAAATAATAGCGATCAAGCCACGGTCTGACACAGGCGAAGGAACGCGCTCACATCGGTGACCCACAGCACGCCGTCCCCGGTCTGGCCGGTATGGGCGTTGTCGCGGATGATGCGCAGGATGTCGGGAACCAGTTCGTCGGGCGCGACGATTTCGATGCGGACTTTTTTCGTGAAGTCGGTCAATTCCTCCTTCAGCGTGCCGCGCTGCTCCTCTCCCGCGTGGGCGCTGCATCCTTCCACCTGGGTAATGTTCATGCCGGGGAATCCCGGCAGCGCGCGGAAGGCATCGCGGATTTTATGCAGCCGACCGGGCCGGATGATGGCCTTGATTTCTTTCATGGGTTTTCTCCTCATTGATTTGCCCCCCCCTCTCCCACAAGTGGGAGAGGGGACTGGTTTGCATGGATTTAGCCCACAGGGGAGGCGGTTAAGCTCTCGTACTATGGTAATCAGACAATAATAGCTAAGCCTCGACGGGTTTTTCCTCGAACCATTTATACAATGTTGGCAGCACCACCAGCGTGAGCAGGGTGGAGGTAATCAGTCCGCCGATCACCACGATCGCCAATGGACGCTGCACTTCCGACCCCGGCCCGCTGGCGAAGAGCATCGGGATCAGACCCAGCATCGCTACCGTGGCGGTCATCAGCACCGGGCGGAAACGCTGCTTGCAGCCTTGCGTCACCGCTTCCAGCTGGCTCATGCCTTCGTTGCGCAGGCTGCGGATATAGGACACCAGCACCACGCCGTTCAAGACCGCGATTCCCCACAGCGCGATGAAGCCCACCGAGGCCGGCACCGACAGGTATTCGCCGGTGACGAACAGCGCCACCACGCCGCCGATCGAGGCGAAGGGCAGCACCAGGATGATCAGCGCGGCGTAACGCAACGAACCGAACAGCAGGAACAGCAGAAGAAAATCGCCGCGATGGTCACCGGCACGATGATCTTGAGGTGACCCATCGCGCGCTCCATGTTCTGGAACTGGCCGCCCCACTCCAGATAATAGCCCTCCGGCAGCTTGACCTTGCCGTCCACGGCCTGTTGCAGCTCGGCGACGAAACTGCCGAGGTCGCGATCCTTGACGTTGACCCCCACCACGATGCGGCGCTTGGCTTTTTCGCGGCTGATCTGGGCCGGGCCGTCGGCGACGCGGATATTGGCCAGGCTTTTCAGCGCCACCAGCGCGCCGTTGGGGGAGCTGACCAGCAGGTCGCGGATGGTCTCCACGTCGCCGCGAAATTTCTCCGGCAGGCGCACCACCGCGCCGAAGCGGCGCTCGCCCTCGAATATCTCGGTGGCGATCCGGCCGCCGATGGCGGACTCGATCACGTCGTGGATGTCCGACACGTTGAGGCCATGGCGAGCTATCGCCTGGCGGTCGATTTCGATGGACAGGTATTGCTGGCCGGTCACCCGTTCCACCTTCAAATCCTGTGCGCCCTGGACGGCGGCGGCGACCTTGGCGATGGCGTCGGCCTTCTGCTTGAGCAGATCCATGTCGTCGCCGAACAATTTGATCGCCACGTCGGAGCGCACCCCGGTGACCATTTCGTCCACCCGGTCGGAGATCGGCTGCGCCATGACGATCTGCACTCCCGGCAGGGTCATCAGTTTTTCGCGAATGGCGGCGGCGATGTCGTCCTGGCTCCAGCCCTTGGGCCATTCTTCGCGCGGCTTCAGGCTGACGATGGGAGTGGACTCGTTCTGCCCCTGCGAATCGGCAGGGCTTTCGCCGCGCCCGACCCCGGAGTAGGCGGACTTTACCCCCGGCACCTGCATCACCAGACGCATCGCTTCCATTTCCAGCTTGATGGATTCTTCCAGCGAGATGTTGGGCGCGCGATTGATGCCGGGCACGATGGAACCCTCCTTCATTTCGGGAATGAAGGCGGTGCCGAGGAAGGGCAACAGCAGGATGGCGGCCACGAAAACCCCGGCGGCGGCCAGGATGGTTTTTTTGCCGTTGGCCAGCGTCCAGTCGAGCAACCGCAGATAGGGCTTCTTGACCAGCGCGACCAGGCGCGTGTCATGCTCGTCCTTGCCCACCAGCAGGTAGGAACACAGCACCGGGGTGAGGGTGAGCGCCAGCACCAGCGACACGAACAATGCGATGGCGATGGTGAAGGCCAGCGGGGCGAACATCTTGCCCTCCATGCCTTGCAGGGTCATCAGCGGCAGGAATACCAGGATGATGATGGATACGCCGAAAATCACCGGCGTACCCACTTCCGTCGCGGCATCCAGCACCACCCGCACCCGGCTCATCCCCTTGCCCTTGTTCTCGGCCAGGCGCTGAAAGGCGTTCTCCACCACCACCACCGAGCCGTCCACGATCAGGCCGGTGGCGATGGCCAGGCCGCCCAGCGACATCAGGTTGGCGGACAGGCCGTAATGGTTCATCACCATGAAGGTGATCAGCGGCGTCAGGATCAGGCTGGCCACCACCACCAGCGAAGAGCGCACGTCGCCGAGGAACAGGAACAGCACGACGATCACCAGCACCACGCCTTCGAGCAGAACTTTCACCACGGTATCCAGCGCGGCATCCACCAGTTCGCTGCGGTCATAGTAGGGGACGATCCTGAGTCCGTCGGGGAGCATGCCCTTGGCGTTGATTTCCGCTACCCGCGCCTTGATGCGCGATACCACCTCCTTGGCGTTGCCGGCGCGTATCATCATCACGATGCCGCCCACCGATTCGGTGACGCCGTTCTTCAGCAGCGCGCCGTAGCGCACCTCGTGGCCGATGGCGACCTCGGCCACGTCGCGCACCAGCACCGGCACGCCGTCCTGCTCCTTGAGCACGATGCTGCGGATGTCGTCGAGATCCTTGACCAGGCCGATGCCGCGAATCAGGTATTGCTCGGCATAATGCGGCAGCACGCCGCCGCCGGAGTTGGCATTGTTGCGCGCCAGCGCCTGGTAGACTTCCTGGAGGGTGACCTTGTAGTGACGCATCCGGTCGGGATTGACCAGCGCCTGGTACTGCTTGACGTAGCCACCCTGGGAATTGATCTCCGCCACGCCGGGAATGCCGCGCAGCAGCGGGCGCACCACCCAGTCCTGAGCGATGCGGCGCTGGGTGAGTTCTTCCTGGCTGAGCGCCCGTTCCCCGTCATCGGGCCGTTCCAGGGTGTACTGGTAGACCTCGCCGAGGCCGGTGGAGAGCGGCCCCAGCGTCGGCGACACCCCTTGGGGCATGCGCCCCGCCACCTCGATCAACCGCTCCATCACCAGTTGGCGCGCGAAATACACATCGGTGGCGTCGCTGAACACCAGGGTGATCAGCGACAGGCCCGGCTTGTTCAGCGAGCGCATCTCCTCCAGCCCCGGCAGGCCGGTCATGGCCATTTCCAGCGGCACGGTGACGAAGCGTTCGACCTCCTCGGGCGAGCGTCCCTTGGCCTCGGTGGCGATCTGCACCTGGACGTTGGTGACATCCGGGAAGGCGTCCACCGACAGCTTGCGCGCGGCATTCAGCCCGAACGCCACCAGGCAAACCGCCACCACGGCCACTACCAGGCGCTGCTTGAGCGCCGCGCGTATCAATGATTCCAGCATATCAGCCTTCCAGTTCCTTGCGCTTGCGCTCGTTGTCAAGGTGGAACGCGCCTTCGGTGACGACGGCTTCGCCCGGTTTCAGCCCGGTCAGCACCGGGACATGGCCGTTGCTTTCCTGGCCCAGCGTGACGGGTCGCAAACGGAAACGCCGCTCATCCAGCCGGACGAAAACATGATCCTTGTTGTCCTCGCGCACCACGGCGGCGGCCGGCACCGCCAGGCGGCGCTGCGGGGTACCCTGGATCAGCATGGAAGCGAGCATTTCCGGTTTGAGCAGACGATCTGGATTCTCCACGTCCATGCGCACCGTGACCGTGCGCCTGCCCGGATCGACGGTATCGGCCACGTAGATCAGCCGTCCCTCGATGCGTTTTCCGTTCAATGCCGGAATCTCGGCCTGGGCGGCTTCGCCCTGTTTCACCAGCGCGGCTTGCTGCTCGGGCACTTCGGCCACCAGCCAGACATGCGACAGATCGGCCACGGTAAACAGCGCATCCGCCGGTTGCACCACCTGGCCCGGCGTGACCTTGCGCTCGATCACCGCCCCGTCCAGCGTCGCGGTGATCGAGGACAGGGAATGCACGGCGCGGGTCGCCGCCAGCTTCGCGGTGGCGCTTCCGGTCATGCCCAGCACGCCGAGCTGGCCGTGGGCGGCCTGCATTTCCGCCTGAGCCTGGGCCAGTTCGCTTTCGCGCTTGTGTAGTTCGGCGGAGCCGATCACATCGGAAGCGAACAGCAATTTGGCGCGATCCACCGCGCGGCGCTGTAATTCCATCTGGGACAACGCCTTGAGGTAGGCCAGTTGGGCGGCGGACAACTCGGCGCTGTGGAGCGTGGCGAGTGCTTCGCCGCGCTTCACCCGCTGGCCGAGAGTGGCGTGGATCTGGGTCACGCGCCCGGTCACGGCGGCGCCGATGCGTGCCACGCGCTGCTCGTCGACTTCGATGCGAGCCGGGACGCGCAAGGTTTCGGCGGTTTCTATCTCGCCGGCGGGGACGATTTTCAGGCGCGGAAGAAATTCGGGCTGCACCGTCACCAGCCCAGGATCGGCGGGCGGCGCGGCGGCGGGGGCGGCTTTTTGCTCTTGGCAGCCGCCCAGCGCGGCACTGATTAATGCGGCGGCGAGAATGGTTAACAGCGGGCGTTTCATGATTTTTCTCCAATTGGTGGAAGTGCGCGCAGCCGCTCGATTTCCAGCAGCGCGGCTTGCAGTTCATAACGGGCGTCGAGGAAGTCCACGCGGGTCTTGCGCAATACGCGCTGGGCGTCGAGGTAATCGAGAATGCCGCGCTCGCCAAAGCGGTAAGCCGCCTCGGCCACTTTCATGGCGCTTTCCGCTTCCTTCATCAGGCCGGATTCGAATGTCCGCACCTGGCGTTGGGCAATCTGGTAGCGGCTGTAGGCCTGATCCAGCGCCGCCAGCAGACCGAGATGGATTTGCCGCGCTTCCGCTTCGGCCCGCTGCCTGGCGGCAAGCGCCTCGCCGATGGGGCCTT
>CALMWM010000603.1 GCA_937873435.1 uncultured Gallionellaceae bacterium | reverse complement strand
ATTGGTCGGCAGGCTGTCAGCGCTATTGGAAAATAGTGCCGCAGCCAGCCGTTTACCCATGGGGGCTTACTTCTGCCGTTTCATCATCTCCTGAAACTTCGGGTCCTTCATCATTTCGTTGATGTTCATGTTTTTCATGCTCGGCATGATCACATCGCCGGGCTTCTGGCCGGGCTTGCAGGGGCCGAGCCATTTGGCTTCCACGGCCACTTTCGATTCGTTCATGCCGTGCATCGGCGGATTGAAGCGGGTGTTGATGGTGCCCTTGTACGCCGAATCGAAAGAGCCGACGAATTCGGCATCGGTAGTCGCCGTGGTTCCCTCGAACTTGCATACCGAATGCATGGTGACCTTGTTGCCCTGCGGCTTGACGTCCATCGCGCTACAGTCGGGTTTATTCTTTTTCGCCCGCTGCTGCATCAGGTCGTCGGTGTTCTGGTCGATGCACTGCTGAACAGGCCCCATGCTGGGTATTCCTTCCATCTGCGAATTGACTTCCCACAGGCCAGCCTTGCGTTTGGGCGCGTCGGCAGCCAGTGCGCCGCCTGACAGCGAAGCGGCAGCCAAGGCGAGCAGCAGCAGGGTGGAGGGGCTACGAGTATCGAATCGAGATTTCATGATGGCTCCTTGGGGTCGAAAATGTCGGAAATACGTCATGGAATATTAGGCCAGAAATGGCGTGACGTCATCGCTTACCAGGAACATACATGCCGTGGATGACATTATTTAATCAGGAATTCTTCCACTTGAGCTTCGTCGCAAAACCGACAATCCGCTTGATCGAATCCGACAATCAATCCTGCAATAATATTTAACATTATGAATAATAATGATAAACATATTTTGGTGCGATGTGGCACACGAATTGCAATGGTTACCCGCAAGAGAAACATTTGTCGGGGTTGCAGCAATGAGCGCACTGAAAAATCGCATCGAAAGCGTTCTGGAAGAACCGGCCTGCGGGAAGAATCAGGCCAAGGATGCCAAGGACCGCAAGAAGGGCTGCGCCAAGCCGTTGACCCCAGGCGCGGCGGCGGGCGGTTGCGCTTTCGACGGGGCGAAGATTTCCTTGCAGCCGATTACCGACGTGGCGCACCTGGTGCATGGGCCGATTGCCTGCGAGGGGAATTCATGGGATAGCCGTCACGCGCTGTCCTCCGGGCCGATGCTGTACCGCACCGGCTTTACCACCGACATGAACGAACTGGATGTGATCTACGGCGGCGAGAAGAAACTCTTCCGTGCCATCCGCGAGATCATCGAAAAGCACAATCCGCCAGCGATTTTCGTCTACCAGACCTGCGTCGCGGCGATGATCGGCGACGACATCGAAGCGGTGTGCAAAGCTGCGCGCGAAAAATTCGGCAAGCCGATTATCCCGATTAACGTGCCCGGTTTTGCCGGCAGCAAGAATCTCGGCGCCAAGCTGGCCGGAGAGGCGTTGCTGGATTACGTGATCGGCACCGAGGAACCGGAAACCACCACCCCTTACGACATCGCGATTATCGCTGAATTCAACGTTGCTGGCGATCTATGGGCAGCCAAGCCGCTGCTGGATCGCTTGGGTATCCGCATCCTCGCCAACATTTCCGGCGATGCGCGCTACCACGACATCGCCTGCGCGCACCGCGCCAAGGCGGCGATGATGGTGTGTTCGAAAGCGATGATCAATGTCGCGCGCAAGCTCGAAGAACGCTACGGGATTCCCTATTTCGAAGGGTCGTTCTACGGCATCTCGGACACCAGCGAGGCGCTACGCCAGATCGCCAAACTGCTGGTGCAAAAGGGTGCGCCGGAAGAACTGCTGGCGCGCACCGAGGCGTTGATCGCCGACGAAGAGGCGCGCGTCTGGCAACGTTTGCAACCTTACAAGGAACGCCTCAAAGGCAAGCGCGTGCTGCTGTTTACCGGCGGGGTGAAATCCTGGTCGGTGGTGTCGGCCTTGCAGGAAGTCGGCATGGTGATTACCGGCACCTCGATGCGTAAATCAACCGCGGAAGACCGCGAGCGGGTGGTCGAGATCATGGGCACCGATGCCCACATGTTCGACGAAATGCCGCCGCGCGAGATGTACCGGATACTCAAGGATTCGCAGGCCGACATCATGCTCTCCGGCGGACGCTCGCAATTCGTCGCGCTGAAGGCCAAGACGCCCTGGCTCGACATCAACCAGGAGCGCCACGTGGCCTACGCCGGTTACGAAGGATTGCTAAACCTGGTGCAGGAAATCGACCGGGCAATCTACAACCCGATTTGGGCGCAGGTGCGCAAGGCTGCCCCTTGGGAGGGCAGCAATGATTAGTGTTGAGTTTTTAGTGTTGAGTGTTTAGTTGATGTCGCCGCGCAAAGCGCGTCGGTGTTGGGTTATGCGCGAAGCGCATTCCACAACTAAACACTAAACACTCAAAACTAAAAACTGCTTTTACTTAAACACTTAAAACTTATTAAGGAATTTTCATGGCCGTCATCATTCATCCGAAGAAATCCTGCGCGGTCAATCCGCTCAAGATGAGCCAGCCCATCGGCGCATCGCTGGCCTTTCTCGGTATCGACAAAAGCCTGCCGCTGCTGCACGGTTCGCAAGGCTGTACCGCGTTCGGGCTGGTGCTGTTTGTGCGCCATTTCCGCGAGGCCATCCCGATGCAGACCACGGCGATGAACGAGGTGACCACCATCCTCGGCGGGCTGGATAACCTGGAACAAGCCATCCTGAATATCTATAACCGCGCCAAGCCGGACGTGATCGGCATCTGTTCCACCGGTTTAACTGAAACCAAGGGCGACGACGTGGACGGTTATATCCGTCTGATTCGCAGCCGTCACCCGGAACTGGACGAAGTGGCGCTGGTACATGTGCCGACGCCGGATTATAGCGGCGCGTTCCAGGACGGCTGGGGCAAGGCGGTGACGCGCATCGTCGAGGCGATGTGCGAACCCAAGCCGCGCACTGCCTGGCAGGTCAATGTGCTGCCGGGCTGCCACATGACGGCAGCGGACATCGAGGAAATCCGCGAAATCATCGAATCCTTCGGGCTGTACCCGATTATCGCGCCGGATTTGTCCGGTTCGCTCGACGGCCATATCCCGGAATCTTTCCTGCCTACCACCATCGGCGGCGCCAAGGCGGCGGAGATTCGCAACATGGGCGGTTCGGCAATCACCATCGCCATCGGCGAGCAAATGCGCTGGGCGGCGGAAGCCTTGCAGGCCAAGACCGGCGTGCCTTACCGCTTGTTCGACAGGCTTACCGGGCTGGAAGCGAACGACGAATTCCTGTCCTTTCTCGCCGAAGTGAGCCTGACCGAAGTGCCGGCCAAATACCGGCGCCAGCGCAGCCAGTTGGTGGACGCGATGCTCGACGGCCATTTCTATTTCGGCGGCAAGAAAGTGGCGCTCGGCGCCGAGCCGGATCTGATGTGGCAACTGGGCAGCTGGCTGACTGAGATGGGCTGCGAGATCGAAGCCGCCGTCACCACCACCTCGTCCGTGCTGTTGGAACGCTTCCCCGCCGATGAGGTGGTAATCGGCGATCTGGAAGACCTGGAAAACCGCGCGCTCGGTTGCGACTTGTTGATTACCCATAGCCAGGGCCGCCAAGCGGCAGAGCGGTTGGACATGCCGTTTTTTCGCTACGGCCTGCCGCTGTTCGACCGGCTCGGCGCCGCGCACAAGTTGAGCGTCGGCTATCGCGGCACGCGCGGCTTGATTTTCGAGATCGGCAACATCTTCATCGAGCATTTGCCTCACGCTCATCCGGGCGAATGGAGATTACCGGGAGAAAACCATGCGTCGCCTGAAACTCGTCACTGAAAGTTCATTAGGAGAACCGTCCATGAAAGTCGCATTTGCCACTGAAGACATGCTGCATGTCGATGCCCATTTCGGTTGGGCGAAAAACCTCGCCATTTACCAGATCTCGGCCGACAGCCACTGCTTTGTCGAAGCCATCCAGTTCGACGGCGACCTCAAGGAAGACGGCTCGGAAGACAAGCTGCTGCCGAAGATCGACGCGATCCGCGATTGCGCCATCGTCTACGTCGCCGCTATCGGCGGTTCGGCGGCGGCCAAGGTGGTCAACGCCAAGGTGCACCCGATCAAGGTGGTGCAGCCCGAACCGATTGCGGAACTGCTCGAACGACTGCAAAAAGTCCTGCAAGGCACCCCGCCGCCGTGGCTGCGCAAGGCCCTGGCCAAGGGCCAGGAACGCAGCGTGAATTTCGACGACAACGAAGAGGAAACCAGCCATGTCTGAAACCGCAGTATTGAATAAAACGGAAGCGGTGCTGCCGACCTCGGTATTCATCTCCGAACTGGTGAAACAGTGGCGCGCCCAAGATTCATACGGCACCTGGGAAGGCAAATCGGACGCCGAATTGCTCGAACCCTACGTGGTCGACAAGGAAAAACGCAAGGAGATACCCATCATCGCCGATCCCGACCCGGAAACCCTGTGGCGCGTGGAGTTGTTCTACAACGCGGTGGGTCTGGCGATCGAGCGCCAGACCGGGGTGATGGTATCGCCGATGATGAAAATGAGCCACGAGGGCTTCGGCAAGATGGTGTTGCTGGCCGGTCGCCTGGTGGTGATCAACAAGCAGTTGCGCGATGTGCACCGCTTCGGTTTCCTGACTTTCGACAAGCTCGCCGAGGAAGGCGACAAGCTGGTGGAAGCCGGCGTGGCGATGATTCGCCAGTTTCCCGAGGTGGCGAATTATGGATAAGGAAGAGCTCAAGGCGCTGGTCAAAAAACTCAATGCCCAGGCGACCCAACTCAAGATGGACTTGCACGACTTGTCCGAAGAGCTGCCGCTCGGCTGGGAAAAGATTCCCGAACTGGCGGCGCGCACCCACGAGGCATACAAGTCGCTGACGCTGGCTCGCAAGCAGTTGGCAGAAAATTGATTTTCATTTAATTCAGGAGAGAAACATGTCGGTATTTTCCGTAACCTTACCCAGCGGCGTGGAATGGGTGCCGCAGTTCGTCAAGAGCATCAACGCCGAGAAGTGCATCGGCTGCGGGCGTTGTTTCAAGGTATGCGGCCGGGACGTGCTACAACTGATGGGCGTGGACGAAGAGGGCGAACTGATCATGGTGGATCCCGACGAGGATGACGATGAAGAGTACGAAAAGAAGGTGATGACCGTCTCCGCGCTCGGCAATTGCACCGGCTGCGAAGCCTGCGCCAAGATTTGCCCGAAGAAGCGCTACACCCACGCACCGATGCCGGTTTAAGGCAAAAATTGTAGGAGCGACCTCACGGTCGCGAACCACTGAATTGCGACCGGGAGGTCGCTGGTGGCAATGGGTTCACTGCGGAATGAATTATTAATCAGGGAGTAAAACATGGA
This sequence comes from uncultured Gallionellaceae bacterium, assembly GCA_937873435.1. Taxonomy (GTDB): domain Bacteria; phylum Pseudomonadota; class Gammaproteobacteria; order Burkholderiales; family Sulfuricellaceae; genus JAGXQV01. The sequence goes on along the minus strand of CALMWM010000603.1, from coordinate 406 downwards.
CGAAAACGTCGGTTACATCAATTTCGACAGTGCCGAGGACGTGTCGCTGCACGCGCTGAAGTTTGCACGCGACCCCAAGGATCACATCAAGCTGGTACAACTGGTCTTCGAACTGATGAAACAGCCGGAGCCGGATAAAGCTGAACTGGACAAGTTGCTCAAACGCTGAACCAGCCCCGGTTTGGGGTGAGAACGAACAACCTGCACTGCTGGAGCGTGGAGGGCTGCGGCGCGCGGTGCTATTGGATTTTCAACCAGTACTACCACAAGGAGTAAATCGTCGTGAAGAAACACAATATCGCAATCGTTGGTCTGGGGCGTGTCGGCTCGGTGTTCCTCAATGAACTGCTGGGCGAAAACGTCAGCGGCGTCAAAGTCGTAGCCGCCGTCGAAAAAGCTGAAACCC
>CALMWM010000602.1 GCA_937873435.1 uncultured Gallionellaceae bacterium | reverse complement strand
GGTAACAATGGCTCTGCGGGCAACGGCAAGAAACCTGCAACAACTTCAAATACGGCAACCAGTGCAACCGAAGGGGCTGTTGCCGGTGCGGTTCTTGGCTCTTTGACCGGTGGCGGACGTTCGTTGTCGGTTGTTCCGATTTCCTTCCCGACGATCAAATCGGCGAAATTCACCCCGCCCAGCGTGGTCAAGCTGGATTCGGGCGCCCAGCTCAAGCTTTCTTCCATTACCAACATCGACGCGATGTCGCGGCGCGCGCTGAAGGACGACATGCCGGGCATTATCCTGCGCGGCACAATCCGCGCCATCACCAAGACCCTGGCGCAAGACCAGGCGCAGAAGAAAGGCGGCGCATTGCTGGGTGCAGCCGTTTCGATCGCCGCTGTCGCGACCGAGTCGGCCGACGAGCGCGGCTGGCGTACCTTGCCGGCGGACATCTCGATTGCCCGCGTCCAGCTCCCGGCAGGCAAACATACTGTGGAAATCGCCGGGAAGAAGCTGGATATCGAGGTCGACGGACGTTATCTGGTCTACCCGATCCGTTTGGCCGGCCCCACCGCCTATGCCGTTCAGCCGGTGATACAGAAACAGGCATTCCTGGCCGAACCGGCAGCCGAAAAAGTCGAGCAGGTTAAAACGACCGGCAGCAAAACTACGAAAAAATCCCGCACCGCCAAGAAGAAAGCGGTTGCCGACAAGAACGCGCAACCGGCGGCTCAGTAAAGGAATCGGCATGAAAAAATCCATCTGGCTAATTTGCCTGCTTTTCGGCTTATCCCATGCCGCCTTGGCGGCTGCTGAAAAGCGCGTGGCGCTGGTGATCGGCAACGATGCTTACCAAGGCGTACCCAAGCTGGAAAAAGCCGCCAACGATGCGACGGCAGTCGGCAAGGAACTCGGCAAGGTCGGCTTCGAGGTGATGTCCTACACCAATCTCGACCGCCGCGGCATGAATCAGGCGATCAATAAATTCATCGAAAAAATCTCGGGGGGCGGCGTCGGTGTGTTGTTCTTCGCCGGTCACGGCGTCCAGCTCGACGGACGCAATTTCCTGCTGCCGGTGGACATCCGGGTGGATAAACCCAACGACCTCGACGACGAGGCCATCGATATGCTCAAGGTCACCGAACGCCTGACCGATGCCAAGGCCAAGCTCAGCCTGCTGATCATCGACGCCTGCCGCGACAACCCTTTCCCGAAAAAAGCCGGGCGCAGCATCGGCGGAACGCGCGGGCTGTCCATGCCGCAAACCCCCAGCGGCACCATGGTGGTTTATTCCGCCGGGGTGAACCAGCAGGCGCTGGACAAACTGTCTGACGGCGACAAGAGCCCCAACGGGCTGTTCACCCGTGAATTCCTGCCGGTGATTTCGACGCCGGGGATACGCATTGACGATGCGGTCAAGAAAGTCCGCTCTGCGGTCATCCAGAAGGCCAAAGGGGTGGGGCACGAGCAGAATCCGGCGATTTACGACCAGACCGACGGCGATTTCTACTTCGTTCCTGCGCCGCTTCAGGCCAAAGGCGGCGCACCCGCACAGCAGGTAATCCAGTCGGTCGATCCGCTGGCGGTCGAACTGTCTTTCTGGGACAGCATCAAGAGTAGCGGCGACCCCGGCGACTTCAAGGCCTACCTGGACAAGTACCCCAACGGCCAGTATTCGGCGCTGGCGCGCAACAAGCTTGCGGCACTCGAAAAAGGGGCGGCAAAGGCCCGCTCTGCCGACAATGAACCTATCCGCCCAGCCGCTACCATCGCCAGTGCAGCCCCGGCAGCACCTTCCTCCGGCGGCGGTTCCATCGCCAGCAAGATCGAGGAAATGGGCACCATGACCTACCTCAAAGTCACCGACTTGCGCGCCGCCAAACGCAACGGCTTGCTGTTCGTCCAGGCCGAGGTGACCAATTCCGACCACAAGAACCAGCAGTTGTTTTACCGCGTCAAATGGCTCGACAGCACCGGGTTCAGCGTGTGGGAAGATGAGGCGTGGAAACCGATGGTGATCTATGGAAAACAAAAGCAATTGATTTCCGTGGTCGCGCCGACACCCAAAGCCACCGACTTCAAACTGGTGCTGCAAAGCCCGGAAAACAAAGCCAGCGACAGCGGCTCCCCTTTTTAGCCACTTTTTCTTTTAAGGAACGAATATGAAAGCTTTCTCCGTATCCAAAACACTGATAGTCCTTTCCGCATCCACGCTGTTTCTCGGCGGCTGCGTTTCTACCGGTTCTCCGGAAATCAGCTCGGGCACGACCAAATACGGCGATGCCAAGGCCGTCGAGACCGTCAGCAACGAATTCGGTTCGACCGATTTGCAGGCGATTGCCGAAACCATGGCGCGTTCGCTGGTGCAGTCGCCCTTGCTGAAAGGCCGTCCGTTGATCACGGTCGCCGAAGTCAAGAACAAGACCAGCGAGTACATCGATACGCGTTCGATTACCGACACCATCCGTGCGCAATTGCTGAAGAGCGGCACGGTGCGCTTTGCAGTGGATACCGTGGCGATGCAAGGCCAGGTCGAGGAACTTTCCCGCCAGAACCAGAGCGGCCTCTACAGCAAGGGCAAGAGCGCCAAGATGGGCAAGATGGAAGGTGCCAAATTCCGCCTGGAGGGCAACATCGTGTCAATCGTGAAGAAGAACGCCGACCTCAAGGACGTCTGGTACAAGTTCAGCCTGATGCTGGTGGACAACGAAACCGGTACCATGGAATGGGCAGACGAGAAGGAAATCCGCAAGACCTCGCGTCGTTAATTTTCCGCAACGGAGCCTATCATGTCATTCAAAGCTGGTTGGCTGGCGGCGGGGTTGCTGCTGTCAGCATCGGTTTTCGCCGCGCCGGCGCCGTCCGGCCCGCCCAAGGTAGCGGTTACCGACCTGACCTACGAGGAGAAAGTCAGCGAATATTTCCGCGTGGTATCCGCCAGCGAGAAGTCTTCGCTCAAGGCCTCCGGGCGCGAAAGCGAGCGCGAGTCGGATTACGGCTATTCCGCGCGGCGTAGCGGCAAGGTCAACGCCAAGTCGGAGAGCCAGTACTTCGAGGCGGAAGGCACCTACACCTACATCGATCGCGGCGAACTGCGCAAATTTACCGGCGACGTCAAGGGCGAGATGGTGAAATCGGGGTGCTGTCAGGTGATGCAGGGCAAGCCGTTCACCGATAGCAAAAACACCGAGAAGATTTACGACATCATCGCACGCATCAAGCAGGGCTATTATCCCGGCATCCGCGCCGGGACGGGGGCCCTCACGGCCGCGCTCGCCGCCCGGCTCGGCCCCCGGGTGGTGCTCGGCACCCGGGTCACCGCCCTTGCGCGGGACGGGTCGGGGCGGCCGCTGGTGGTGACCGGCGGCGACGCCGGGGTGCCGCGCCGCGAGCTCGGGGCGGCCCACGTGGTGCTGACCGTGCCGCCGGCCGTGCTGCCGGGCATCGACATCGTGACTCAAGTGGGTCAAGACCGTCCGTTC
>CALMWM010000601.1 GCA_937873435.1 uncultured Gallionellaceae bacterium | reverse complement strand
GGTTTCCAGCGAATGCGAGGTTTGCTGAACGAAAGCCACCCCCTTGTCTACCCGCTGGCTGCCGTCGTTCATCGCAGCTACCGCTTGGTGGGTGCCGCTCTGGATGCCGCTGATCATGGTTTCGATTTTTGCGGTGGCCTGGACTGTGCGTTCCGCCAGTTTGCGCACCTCGTCCGCCACCACCGCGAAACCGCGCCCCTGCTCGCCTGCACGCGCCGCTTCGATGGCGGCATTGAGTGCGAGCAGATTGGTGTTGCCGGCGATATCCTTGATCAGGTGAACGATCTGGTTGATTTCGTCGGATTGCTGGTTGAGCGTGGTCATCAGTTCCGATGAGTGTTTCACCGAAACGGAAATTTCCGCCATTTCCCGCGAGGCTTCCTGGGCGACTTTCTTGCCGTCGCTGCATAACTGGTTGCCGAGTTTCGAGACTTCGAGCGATTGGCGCGCGTTATCGGCGACTTGCTCGATGCTGGTGAGCATTTCCTCGACCACTGCGGCGGTGGCTTCCGCCGCATCGGCCTGGGTGTGGGAATTCTTTTCCACGCGCTCGGAAAGCCTGGTCAGGCTGTCGGCTTCTTCGGCAACGTTCTGAGCGTAGGCGCCGACTTCGCCGATCATGTGGCGCAGACTATCCAGGGTTTTTTCCAGATGGCGGGCGGTTTCCCCGAGTTCGTTGTGGTGATGGTAGTCCACCTGTACATCGAGTTCGCCGGACGAGACGCGGATCAACGCTTCCTTCAATTTACGGATGCCCATTACCATGCTGCGCGCCAACAGGCTGGTGATGATCGTCGCCGCAATGCCGACCAACGTGCCGATGATCAGGGTAATAAACACCCGCTGACGCATTTCGTCGCCGATCCGGGTGTTTTCCTGATAGGTGCTTTTGATTTTTTCTTCCTGGATCTTTACCAGTTGGAGCACCGGCTTCAGCAGTTTTTCATCGACCACCGGCCAGTCGTCGTCGAGTATCGAGCGCGACATGGTCTTGTCGCTGGAGGCATAGGCGATCTCCAGCAGTTTGTAAAATTGGGGAAGTACCGCGATTTCCTTGTCAATGTTGTCGATCAGCGGCATTTCGGTTGCATCGAACTGGTGGTTCTTGGCCTCCTTGAACTTTTCCCATAGCAGCGGCAGTTGTTCCCTGGTTTCCTTCATGCGGCTGGCGGCATCGTTGAAGGGTACCTTGTCGAACATGATCGCGGCCATGTCGAAGCGGACGGTTTCGAGTTTTTTGTCGATATTTTGCAGCAGCGACGACGGAACCACCGAACCTTGGTAAATGCTGGCCAGCGCAGTGGAACCCTGTTGCAGGGTGACCAGGGTTTCCGTTGCCAGGACAAGGGCAATCAAGCCGAAAAATACCGTGGTAAGCCACAGGCTGCTCTTGATGCCCATTGCTTTGAATTTGAACATGCGAACCTCGTTGTTGCAGGCAAAAAAGTCGTGCGCGGGTTGAGGGCGCAGCAATTGACGGCGGCGGAAACGATATGCCGCTACCCGCTTGGGGCGGAAGGATTATTCGGCGGCTTCCTCGGTGCATGGTTCTTCGACCATGCCCTTGATGCGTTCGCGGGTCTTGGTGTAGCGGCTGGTGCGCCAGTTTTTCATGACTTTCAGCGCGAGTTCGAAGTCGGTGTGGCTCAGGTCGTAGAGTTCGATGATCCTGAAATTCTCGCCCATGCAGAGTGCCTTGACGAGACTCCCCAAAATCAGGTTTTCCGGGGATTGCGGGTCCTTGAGCAGACGTTGTTCAAGTTCTTTCAGAACGTTCATGGTGGATAACCTCGTTTAAATAGCCAGGGTTTCAAGCCTGGTGGTTTTGCATCAGCGACAGCCAGTTGAACTGGATGTCCTGCAAGTGGAAGGCCACCGTTTCGAGCTGGTGATCGATTTCGTGGAGGTCTTCCTCGATTTCGGCTTTGCCGGCGATTTTGGCGCGGGTGCGTACCAGCGCGGCAATCGCGCTGTCGATCTGGATTTCGATGACTTCGTTGAGCTTCATGCTGGCTCCCTGTTCATATATCAAGATACGAATAGTCTAGTACACAATTGTGACAGGATTATGTTAGGGGTATGAGCCCTGGCGAACGCCCGGTTTCCGCCTATGACTGGCCGACGCGGGTAGGAATGGTTGAGTGGAACAAAAAAAGCCCCGCAACAAGTGCGGGGCTGAAAGGATGAGACGAGTTATCAGTAAACCGCTTTGCCGTCGGTGCCCTTGATTTGGGCTTTCCAGGCGCTCTGCATGAGCTTAACGACATTTTCCGGCATCGGCACATAGTCCAGTTCCGCAGCCATTTTGTCGCCGTTGGCATAGGCCCAGTCGAAGAACTTGAGCACTTCCTTGGCTTGCGCCGGGTTGGATTGAACCTTGTGCATCAGGATGAAGCTTGCGCCGGTGATCGGCCAGCTTCCCTTGCCCGGCTGCGCGGTAAGGATTTCGTAAAAGCCGGGAGCCTTGTCCCAATGGGCGTTGGCGGCGGCAGCCTTGAAGCTGTCGTCGTCGGCTGTGACGAAGTGGCCATCCTGGTTTTGCAGTTGCGCCATGGTCATCTTGTTTTGCTTGGCATAAGCGGATTCGACATAACCGATGGAGCCCTTGATCTGTTTCACGAAAGCGGCTACGCCTTCGTTGCCCTTGCCGCCGGTACCGGTCGGCCAGGCTACGGAAGCGTCGTTGCCGACCTTTTCCTTCCATTCCGGGCTGGTCTTGGCGAGGTAGTTGGTGAACACGAAGGTGGTGCCGGAACCGTCGGAACGGTGCACCACGGTGATGTCGGCGGCAGGCAGGTTAACGCCCTTGTTCAAGGCGACGATGGCCGGGTCGTTCCATTTCTTGATCTTGCCGAGGAAGATGTCGGCCAGCGCTGCGGCGTTAAGTTTCAACTGATTGGTGGCGATCCCGTCGACGTTGATGACCGGCACCACGCCGCCCATGATCGCGGGGAACTGCATCAGGCCGTCCTTCTCCAGTTCTTCGACTTTCAGCGGCTTGTCGGAAGCGCCGAAATCGACGGTCTTGGCCTTGATCTGCTTGATGCCGCCGCCGGAGCCGATGGACTGGTAATTCATGCCGATGCCGGTCTTGGCCTTGTAGGCCTCGGCCCATTTAGCGTAAACCGGGTAGGGGAATGTGGCGCCGGCACCGGTGATGTCGCCGGCCAGCGCGCTGGTGGCGTAGGCGAGGGACAGCGCGGCGGCTGCTAGGGTTTTACAGAAACGAATATTCATTGAAATCTCCTGATTGCATTCGTGTGGGCGAACCCGAATCCTACGGGGTGAATGTGACAGAAGTGTGACAAAAACGTGAGCGTTTCGTCAAAGCCGGACAAGAATGGCGCAACCTTTGCCATTGCTCCGCTTCTAATGGTGGTGCATGGCTGTCATCAGCCTGTCATTGGCCGTGGGCATATTTCGCGCAGGATAAATTTATCGGCAGGGGATCATGAAAAAAGTCGAAATCATCGGCGCAGCTTGCGGTTACGGCGCGCAAAACCATGCTTGCCAGGACGGGCCAGAGGTGCTGCGCGCGCTGGGCTTTTTCTCCCCTCTTCATGGCAACGGGGGGGAAGTTTTCTGGGACGAAATCATCCATTTGCCGCGCGGCCTCGACGAAGAGCCGCTGCACGCCGTTTCGGATATCTGCACCAGCCTGTCCACGCGGGTCGCTTCCGCCTAT
>CALMWM010000600.1 GCA_937873435.1 uncultured Gallionellaceae bacterium | reverse complement strand
TTTTCTCCCGCAGGCAGGCGAGCGCTTCCACGCCGTTGTTCGCAAGGCTTACGCGGTGTCCCCACTTTTCCAGCAAGGAAAGCGCCAGCTTCTGATTGATCGGATTGTCTTCCGCCAGCAGTATCTCCAACGGACGCTGCACGGCCATTTCGACCGCTGCCGAATCGGCAAGCTGCGCTTCGCCATCCGGGACGGCTGGCACATATGTAGCGGTAAAATGGAAAGTGCTGCCCTGGTCGGGTTGGCTCTCCACCCAGATCTCGCCGCCCATCAGATCGACCAAGCGCTTGCAGATGGTCAAGCCCAATCCGGTGCCGCCATAGTTGCGCGTCACCGAGGCGTCGACTTGGGAAAACGAGTCGAAAATACTTGCCAGCTTGTCGCCGGGAATCCCGATGCCGCTGTCGCTTACGCGGAAATGCAGTACGACTGTAGAGTGCTCTGACGACTCGACGCTGACCAGAATTTCAATCCCGCCCTGTTTGGTGAATTTGATCGCATTGCCCACCAGGTTGATGATGACCTGGTTGAGCCGGATCGGGTCGCCAATCAGCTTATCCGGGATGTTCTCGGCAAACTCGCAAGAGAGCGACAAACCTTTTTTCCTGGCGCGGAAAGCCAGGTTGCGGATATGCGCATCGAGCGCCTGGCGCAAATCGAAAGGGATTTCTTCCAGCTCCAGCCGTCCGGCCTCGATCTTGGAAAAGTCGAGAATGTCGTTGATGATGGTCAGCAGGGATTCCGCCGAACCCTTCGCGAGGTTGAGGTATTCGCGCTGGTCGGCGGTCAGTTCGGAGTCCAGCACCAGTTCGGTCATGCCCAGGATGCCGTTCATCGGCGTGCGGATTTCGTGGCTCATGGTGGCGAGAAATTCGCTCTTGGCAAGGTTGGCCGCTTCGGCACCCTCCTTGGCGCGTTTCAGTTCTTCGGCGGTTTGCCGCAGCGCCTCTTCTATGCGTACCCGCTCGCTGACGTCGGTGTTGTAGCCGATCATGCCGATGGTTTTCCCGCCCTCGTCGTGCAGCAGCGACAACGACAAATGGCTGTAAAACCGTTCGCCGTTCTTGCGCAGGGTGACGACATCCCCTTCATACGCGCCATGCTGCTGGAGCGGGGCGATGACCTGGGTGCGCACGAATTCATGCATCTCCGGCGGATGGAACAGCGATACATGCTTGCCGAGGATTTCATCGGCACGATAGCCGTAAATTTCTTCCGCCCCTTTGCTCCAGCCGGTGACGAAACCATCCCAGTCGGTAACGATCAGGCCGCCGTTCACCTGGTCGATGGCCTGCGCCTTGACCGATAGTTCGGCGGTGCGCTCCGCCACTTTCATTTCGAGGGAGGCGTTCAGCGCCTCAAGCTCTGCTTCTTTCGCGGTAACGTCATCGACCAGCGCGCGCAAGGATTGCGAAAGTTCCGCCACTTCATCGCAGCCCTCCAGCGTGGGAAGGCGAATTGCCTTGTCGCCCGCCCGGATGCGCCGCGCCACGCTGGACATGCGTGCCATCGGCTCGATCAAGCGCCCCAGCAAAAACCACAAGGCCACCGCGAAAAGAAGAGCGGCAACTGCCCCGGCGATAAAAATGAAATTGCGTACCGTCCGTGCCTCGGCAAAAGCCTTCTCGCTGCGCTGGTGAATCAGCACGCGCCAGCCCATTCCCGGGTAATCCTTATAACCCTGGCTCTGGGCATAGCCGGTCAAGACGTTATTTCCGTCAGGCCAGGTTTCGACGAGAAAACCGTTAGCGCTTGTCGCGAGTGCGCGCGTGCTGGGCGTATCCAGTTTCTGGCGGTTTGCAACAAGCTGGAAATCGCCCATCAGTACTTTGTTCTCGCGGTTAAGCAATACCAGGTCGAAGGACGCGGCGTCCTTCATCGGGTGAAACAGGTTTTCGCGGGTGCTGCTAGCCCATTCCCAACTCAGGTGGCCGACCGCCACGACCCGGCCCACGCGGCCGGTGCCCGGGCACTGG
>CALMWM010000599.1 GCA_937873435.1 uncultured Gallionellaceae bacterium | reverse complement strand
TGATCCTTATTTCACCACCAAGGAAAAAGGTACCGGTATCGGCCTTTATATGTCGAAAATGATCATCGAACACAGCATGGACGGCAGCATCTCGGTCTGCAATATCGAAGGCGGTACCCGATTCAGGGTGGTCACGCCTTCCTGACGCATCCCGCAGGAACGCCATCTGAGCCTCTCGACCGGTTGTTCCGGTGGCGTTGTAGCGTTATGCTTCGTCAAAATGTTTGCACGCGCTACTATGCGTTTGCAACGTAACTTGTCTTAACGAACAACGGAGTCGTCTTGAACCTGTCTATTTTGCGCATAGTCGTCGCGGTGTTGGCCGCACCTGGAGCTTGGCCGCGCTTGCCGCTCCGGAGTCCGAGGAAGACGAACTGGCGCTGTCCTGCGGCGGCAAGTCTTTCCTTTCCATTGCACCGGCAGCCAGCAATCCCTGCGCCGCGCGCTTTGTGGTTGCAGGCGAGATACAAAGTGTGAGGATGGTTGGACAGCATGATGATGCGTTTCTCGGATAAAAAATTACCCGCCCTCTTTCTGGCCTGGCTGGCTCTTGTCGCTGCTACCTCTTCGGCGGCGAATTCGCCACCAGATACTCCGCACGCCTTGGCGGTGATTTACGACACGCGCAACGATATGGGGGCGCCGGATATTTCCGGCATCGTCGCCGGGATTGAGGAAAACCCGGATGTAGTGGTGTATCGCGTCGCGCTGGAAGGCGGTGAGCGCGAACAGGCGCCCGCTCGCGGCGCGGCGCGTCAGCCGCAACTCGCCGACAACGCTCAGGGCGGCCTTGCGGTGATCTACCCCGATATCGGCGAGCCTTATCGCAGCGTATTCAGCCAGATCATCGAGGGCATCGAGGGAAAGACCAAAACGCGGGTTGCCAGCTATGCGGTCGGCGCGAACCAAAACCCCCAGGAACTTGCCGCCGAATTACGCCGGCAGAATGTCCAGATGGTCATCGCGCTTGGGCGCAACGGTCTCAAGGCCGCGGGCGGTCTTGACCGCAACGTCGGCCTAGTGGTCGGCGGCGTGCTCTCGGTGGCGGAAAACGAAGCGCGCGGCATGGCGGTGCATAGTCTGGCCCCCGATCCGGCATTGCTGTTCGAGCGCCTGAAAGGGCTGATGCCTTCCGTCGGCAGGGTCTTCGTGGTGTACGATCCACGCCGCAATGCCTGGCTGATCCAGTTGGCCAGAGAAGCCGCCAGGAATCAGGGGCTGGAGTTGGTGGCGCAGGAAGCGACGGATTTGAAGAGCGCGATGCACTTCTACCAGGAAGATATACGCGTTGCCGATCACAAACGGGATGCTTTGTGGCTGCCGCAGGATCTGGTGACGGTGGACGAATCCAGCGTGCTGCCTTTCGTGTTGCAGGAATCCTGGAATCGCTCGCTCACGATCTTTTCGAGCAATCTTTCGCATGTCAAGCGCGGGGCGTTATTCTCTCTCTACCCCAACAATATCGAACTGGGGCGCGATTTGGCCAGTTCGGCGCTCGCTCAGCGCTCTTCCGGCGGCCAGGGGGCGCGCGCCATTGTTCCGCTGAAGGAGGCGCTGGTGGCGGTTAACGTGCGTACTGCCAATCACCTCGGGCTGGAAATCTGACCAGCCCGATTTTTCTTAAATGGAAGGGTT
>CALMWM010000598.1 GCA_937873435.1 uncultured Gallionellaceae bacterium | reverse complement strand
GCCTTCGCTGTGCCGCTGCTGTTCTACCGCCGTACCGACCTGGCCGGCGCCATCGGCGCCAGCGTACGCGGCGTATTCGCCAATTTTCCGGCAACGATGGCGTGGGCATTGCTGCTCGCCGCATCCATCTTCGCCTCCCTGCTGGTGTTCCTGCCAGCTTTCATCGTGGTTTTTCCGGTGCTCGCTTATGCCAGCCGGGAAGCCTACCAGTCGGTTTTTCCGGACTAGAACCCCATCAATAGCAGCCACACCGGCAACGTCACCATAGCCAGCAGTGTCGTCAAAACCACCTGCGCCGCGGCAATATTACCGTCGCCGCCCATGCGTGCGGCCAGTACGTAGGACAATGTGGATAATGGCAGAGCAGCCATCAGCACGATGACGTGAAAATAGATGCCGTGCAGCCCGAACATCATCGCCAGACCCCATGCTGCAGCCGGCAGCACAGCCAGCTTGACGGCAACGCCATACCACAGGGTGCCGCGGTGGCGATTCAGTCCCTGCAAACGCAACCCGGCGCCGACCGCGATCAACCCCATCGGCAGCGAAGCTTGCGACAGCAGTCCGATGGTGGTGCTCGGTGCTTCCGGCAAGCGCCACCCCGCCAGACTGAAGGCAATGCCAACCACCGTCGCCAAAATCAGGGGATTGAACAAAATTTCCCGCAGCCAGTTTCCCTCGCCATGTTTCGCCAGCGCCCACACTGAAGCGATATTCGCCATCGGCACGAGGAAACCCATCAGCAACCCGATTGCTGCGATACCATCCTGCCCATGCAAGGCACCAGCCACCGCCAGCCCGACGTAGCTGTTGAAACGGAATGAGCACTGGAAGGCCGACGCGAATACCGGGGGCGGTGCCTGGAACAAATATTTCGCGGCATAGCCCAGCCCCATGCCGACGAGCATGAACGCTACCCCGGCTTCCAGCATCGGTGCAGCCGCAGCGAAATCGATATGAAAACCGGAGAGCGAGTGAAACAGTAGCGCGGGGAAAAAAACGAAATAGATCAGCTTGTCGAGTTGCGACCAGAAATCGTCGCGAAACGCCATCACCCGGCGCAAAACATGACCGAGCAGGATCAGGGCAAAAATCGGGGTAATGACCAGGACAGTGTTCATAATGGTGCTTAGCGCTTGCCAGAGGGATTGCCCCCGATGCGGGAGCAACCTTGGCCGCAAACCATGGTTGAATCGCAGCCAAGCGCACCTACCGGGGTATCAGGTTAATTTCAGATCTGTCGGCGCTACATCACTCCCATCAATTTCGGTAGCCACAGCGACACGGACGGCACGTAAGTCACCATCAACAGGAAGCCGATCATCGCCAGCAGCCATGGCCAGACCGCGACCGTCAGCTCGGTAATGCCCATCTTGGTGATGCCCGATGCCACATAGAGATTCAAGCCGACCGGCGGATGGCACATGCCGACTTCCATGTTGACCACGATGAGTATCCCCAGGTGCACCGGATCGATCCCCAATTTCATTGCAATCGGGAACAGGATGGGCGCCATGATCAACACGATCGAGGAAGGCTCCATCACATTGCCTGCCAGCAGCAGCAGGACATTCACCACCAGCAGGAAGGTAATCACTCCCAATCCCTGGCTGAGCCTCCACTGGGCGAGAATCTGGGGAATTTGCTCGTTGGTCATGATGAACGAAAACAACATCGCATTGGTGATGATGTACAGCAGCATCGCACTCATATTGGCCGAGGACAGCAAGACCTTGGGCACTTCCTTGAGTTTCAGATCCTTGTAGACGAACACCGCGATGAAGAAGGCGTACACCGCGCTCATCGCGGCCGCCTCGGTGGGCGTGAACAAGCCGCTGTAAATTCCGCCCATCACCACGATAATCAGCATCAGCCCCCAGATGCTATCCCAGTATGCGCGCCATACCACCAGTGATTCCCACGCCAGTTCGAACTTGAACGAGGGAGAAATGTCGGTGTAACGACCGCACATGGTGATGATGCCCAACCAGATCGCCGAAATCGCCAGGAACGCCGCCACCAATCCGCCGCTGGACTCGGGCAGCACGCTGGAAGCCTTGATGGTCGCAAACAGCGGCATTCCCACCACGATGATGGCGATGTAGATAATGCGCGTCACCCACTTGCTGCGGGTGGTCCATGGCACCAGCACCAGCCAGGCCAATCCGCCGAGAAAAAAGGCAAAGCCGGCATTGTTGAGGTACAGACCCAACAGCTTGCCGATCAGGTAGGGCGGAAACACAGAGAAGGTCAACGCATAGAAAAAACCGAAGAAACCTGCGACCGTAGCCTGCCCGCCGCTGCGTCCTTCGAACAGCGCCACGCGCGGATAGCCCCGTTTCCAGGCAAGATACCAAGTTACCAGCCCCAGCAAAGTCCCCAGGATGATGCCGGGAATAACCCCAGCCATGAAGAGCGCTCCAACGGAAGTATTGGTGGCAACCGAATACATCACCATCACAATCGACGGCGGGATCAGGATACCCAGCGCCCCGGACGTGGTAATGATCCCGGCGCCGAAACGCTGGGGAAATCCCGCCTTGACCATCGCCGGCAACAGGATTCCGCCAATCGCCACCACCGTGGCCGGACTGGAGCCGGATACCGCGGCAAACAGCGCGCACGCCATCACCCCGGCCAAACCCAGGCCGCCATGCCAATGTCCCACCATCGCGGTGGCGAAATTGATCATGCGTCTCGCCACCCCGCCATGAGTAAGAAAATTGCCGGCCAGGATGAAGAACGGGATCGCCATGATCTCGAATTTTTCAATGCCGGTGAACAGTTTCAGCGCTACCGATTCCAGCGGCACCTGGGTCATGG
>CALMWM010000597.1 GCA_937873435.1 uncultured Gallionellaceae bacterium | reverse complement strand
GCCAGTTCCTGGCCCAGCGCTTCCGCAGTTTGCGGCGCACCCGAGACTTCGGCGCGCACCATGCGCACGCCGTCCACGCTGGAAACGAAACCGCGCAAGTGCAAGGTCCCGTCGCGCAGTTCGCCGAAACCGCCCAGCGGCACCTGGCAACTGCCCGCCAAGGCGCGGCTCATGGTGCGTTCGGCTTTGACGCAGGCTTCGGTTTCCGGGTCGTTGAGTGGGGCCAGCAGCGCTGCCAAGTCGTCGCGCCCGGCGACGATTTCGATGCCCAGGGCGCCTTGCCCTACCGCCGGCAGGCTTTGCTCGGTCGAGATCAACGCAGTGATGCGTTCCCCCAGGCCGAGACGCTTCAGCCCAGCCGCGGCCAGGATGATCGCGGCGTATTGCCCCTCGTCCAGCTTGCGCAGCCTGGTTTGCACGTTGCCGCGCAAGGGTTCGATCACCAGCTTGGGAAAGCGCGCCTGCAACTGGCACTGGCGGCGCAGGCTGGAAGTTCCGACCACGCTGCCGTCCGGCAATTCATCGAGGCTCTTGAACTTGTTCGAAACAAAGGCGTCGCGCGGGTCTTCGCGCTTACCGGTGGCGGCCAGCACGAAGCCGTCCGGCAGCACCATCGGCACGTCCTTCATCGAGTGCACCGCGAGGTCGGCACGGCCTTCCTGCAACGCCGTTTCAAGTTCCTTGACGAACAGGCCCTTGCCGCCGATCTTGGCGAGCGGCGAATCGAGGATCTGGTCTCCGGTGGTGGTCATGCCGAGTATGCAGATCTCGATTTGCGGATATAATGCCCGCAGACGCCCTTGTATATGCTCCGCCTGCCACATGGCGAGAGCGCTTTCGCGCGAGGCGATGGTCAGTTTCGTGATGCCGGTTTTCAAGAATGGTCTCGACGTAAATGGTGATGAAAAAAATTATCGGGCTGCTTCATGCAGCACTGCTGGCTCTGATTCTAGCATGGATGGCGCCCGCTTTGGGCTATGCGGCGGGCGGCGGCGAGGTAGTCCTGGCTCATGATCTGGCGCTGGACGCCAAAGCGGCGGAGTCCAACCATGTGGTGCTCCTGGTGATGTTCAGCCGCCCCAACTGCGCTTACTGCACCCAGGTACTGAAAGAGTTCCTCGAACCGATGCAGCGCAACGCCGAATACCGCGGCAAGGTCATCATGCGCCAGATCAAGGCCGGCAGCCGCGCCAGGCTGCGCGATTTTTCCGGCGGCATGACCACCCACGGCGAATTCGCCCAGGAAAACGGCGTAGGCATGGTACCGGCGATCCACTTTTTCGACTCCTGGGGTACGCCTCTCGCCGAACCGCTGGTGGGACTCTCCACCCCCGACTATTACGGCGGCTTTCTCGATCAGCGCATCGATGAAGCGCTGGCCAAGGTTCGCGGCGGCAAGAACAAGGTCAGCGCACCAACTCCCTGACCACATGCTGCTGGCGCCGGCTGACCGGCAGCTTTTCTTCCAATCCGCGCAGCAACACCCGCCAGCCGCCCTCCCCGTCCTTTTCGAAGCCGGCGATGCCTTCCCGCGCCACCAGGCAATTACGGTGGATGCGCACGAAACGCTCGCCGTATTCCTTCTCCAGATGGCTTAACGATTCCTCCAGCAGGAATTCGCGTTGCGCTGTGCGCGCAGCGACATATTTGAGGTCGGCGCGCAGAAAAAGAATATCCGCGACCGGGATCAGCGTGACCTTGCCGCGTTCGGTCATGCTCAGATACTGGCGCGCTTGCCCGGCTGCCGCGCGCAAATCCCCGGCGTACGGCAGATTTGCCGCAGCGGCCTTGCGCAAGGCCGCCAGCAGGCGCTCGGGGCGCACCGGCTTGAGAAGATAGTCGATGGCGCTGACTTCGAAAGCCTGGATCGCGTAACTGTCGTAGGCGGTGGTGAAAATCACCGCTGGAGGATGCGCCAGTTTAAGCAGGTGTTGCGCCGTTTCCAACCCGTCCATTTCCGGCATACGGATGTCGAGCAGCGCCACATCGACAGCGTGTTGTTGCGCGAACTCCAGTGCTGCCCGCCCGTTGGCGGCTTCGCCGGCCACTTCCAGCGGCAGCGTCGCGGCGCAATCGCCCAGCAGCTCGCGCAAACGATGGCGCGCCGGGGCTTCGTCGTCGACTATCAGGATGCGCAAGGATTCTGTCATGGATTTTCAACCTCGGTCGGGCCGTGCCGCCAGCTTGGCCGGCCAGGCAACATCATAATCGGATGTCATACAAAGTGCAGCGCCCGCTGGAAAAATAGCTACAATGAGGGTGTGCCTTTATATACAACAAGATCAACCATCATGCCCACACCCAATCATTCCCCTGTCATCGCCTGGACCCCGGAGATGAGCGTCGGCGTGGCCGCGCTCGACGACGACCACAGGATTATCGTGGGCTTGATCAACAAGCTTGCCGATGCCCAGGATCTCAACGATGCCGGCATGATCGAAGCGGTGCTCGACAGCCTGGCGATTTATGTCGACGAACATTTTCAGCGCGAAGAAGAATACATGGAATCGGTGGGATTTCCCCATCTCACCGAGCATCGCGTGAAACACCGCGATTTGACCGAAAAAGTCGAGCAGATACGCCTCGATTTTTTTCTCGGCAACCGCGACAGCATCGGCGAATACACTTTCGCTTTCCTCAAGGAATGGCTACGTCAGCATATCCTGATCGAGGACATGCAATACAATCCGAACCGCCCGCAATAAATTAAAACAGTTTTTAGTTTTGAGTGTTTAGTGTTGAGTTGTGGAATGCGCTTCGCGCCTGATCCAAATGCCTACGCGCAAAGCGCGGCGCGCTCAACTAAACACTCAACACTAAGCACTCAAAACTAAGCACTCAAAACTAAGCACTCAAAACTGTTTTATAACCTACCCCTTGTACGGCACCACGATGTGCACCTGGTAACTGCCGTCGCCCACCTTGGTCTGCAAGCTGGCTTCGGCGTCGAAATGCAGCGCCAGGCGCTCACGGATATTGCCTAGCGCCATCTTGTTGCCGGCGTGGTGGCTGCCTTCCTGGCGGTACGGATTGGTGAGCACGATATGTACCTCTTCACGCTTGCGGTAGATGTCTATGCTGATCTTGCCCGCTTCGGCGACCGGTTCGATGCCGTGGTACACAGCGTTTTCCAGCAGCGGTTGCAGTACCAGCGGCGGGATCAGCGCATCCTTCGGCATCTTGTCGATATGCCAGGCCACTTGCAGGCGCTCGCCCAGCCGCAGTTTTTCCAATTCGAGATACTGGCGGCATAGCTCGACCTCCTTTTCCAGCGGCGCAAGCTGGCGGTTATCGGCCATCAGCACGCGGAACAAGTCGGCCATGTCCATCAACGCCTGTTCGGCACGTTGCGGGTTGCTGCGGATCAGCGACAGCACTGCGTTGATGCTGTTGAACAGGAAATGCGGGCGAATACGCGCTTGCAGCGCTTGCAGGCGCGCCTCGCCAAGCGCCGGGGAGAGCGCTTTGCCGCGCAGGTGGAAATACCCCAGCATGACTCCGCTGAGCAGCAGGCAAAACAGTCCGTGGCGTTCCAGCGTGGCCGTACTGGTATCGAACAACTGCCGCCCGGCCAGCGTGATCAGCGCGGTGAATCCCAATGCGACCCCGTTGACCGCAGCCAGCCCCCAGCGGTAGGACAAGCGCGCCAACCCCGGATGAAGGGCGTACAGCGCCAGCAGGGTGGCGAGCAAAACCGGCTGGAGGATCGCGGAAATATCGATCAGCTCGCGCCAGAAAATATCCGCCGTATTGGCCTTGAGCAGCGCCGCGACGACGCTCAGCGCGTCCACCGCGAAGAGGATGCGCAATATCACCCCCAGATTGCGGAAATCGGGCAGCGCGGGCGGCCAGGCAGGGTTTTGATTTATAATCGCCATTTACCCATTTTGGACAAGCACGCCGCATCATGCAAGAAACCACGCAGAAAACCTGGTCGGGACGCTTCAACGAGCCGGTGACCGAACTGGTCAAGCGTTACACCGCTTCCGTCACCTTCGATAAACGTCTGGCCGAATTCGACATTCAAGGCTCGCTGGCCCACGCTGCGATGCTGCATCGCGCCGGGCTGCTGTCCGACGCCGACATCCAGGCTATCCGCGACGGCATGGCGCAAATCCTTGACGACATCCGCAACGGGCGTTTCGAATGGTCGATCGACCTGGAAGACGTGCACATGAACATCGAGCGCCGTCTCACCGACCTGATCGGCGACGCCGGCAAGCGCCTGCACACCGCGCGCTCGCGCAACGACCAGGTGGCCACCGACGTGCGCCTGTGGCTGCGCGCGGCGGTGGACGAGATCTTGCAGCTGATCGCCGCTTTCCAGGCGGCGTTGCTCGACTTGGCCGAAGCCCACGCCGACACGGTGATGCCCGGCTTCACCCACTTGCAGGTGGCGCAGCCGGTGACCTTCGGCCACCATCTGCTGGCCTACTTTGAAATGACCCAGCGCGACGCCGGGCGGCTCAAAGATTGCCGCAAGCGCATCAACCGCCTGCCCTTGGGCGCCGCTGCACTGGCCGGCACCAGCTACCCCATCGACCGCGAATTCGTCGCGCGCGAACTGGGCTTCGACGGAGTCTGCGAGAACTCGCTCGACGCGGTTTCCGACCGCGATTTCGCGATCGAATTCAACGCCGCTGCCGCGCTGGTCATGACCCACCTGTCGCGCCTCTCGGAAGAACTGATCCTGTGGATGAGCCCGCGCTTCGGCTTCATCGATATCGCCGACCGCTTCTGCACCGGCTCCAGCATCATGCCGCAGAAGAAAAACCCCGACGTGCCAGAACTGGTGCGCGGCAAGACCGGGCGCGTCA
>CALMWM010000596.1 GCA_937873435.1 uncultured Gallionellaceae bacterium | reverse complement strand
GATTGCCAATCCTGGAATCGCGGCCCACGCCGCTCCTACACGGAAATCCACGGGTTTTATGGCCGATGGATACCTGGGGAGAGTCACACCAGGAAATCCCACCCTGTCGGCGCCAGGTATTTGCCGGTCAACTCGACGGACTGGACAACATGCGAAGCAATCTCGCTCAAGCTGGTTCCCGCCGCGTATTGCTGCGCCCAATAGGCCTTGCCCGCCGCATCCGATTGCCGACCGAGGATCTGGGTATACAGGTATTCGATCCTGGCTGCCGCATCCAGCTGGTCGAATACGACCCCGCTTCTTTGCTGGCTTTCGCCTGAACGCAGAAAGCTTAACGCCGCATCGCCAGCCGATACCCCACCGCCGCTAGCTTGCGACCAACTCTGGAATCCACCCAAATCGGCCTGGCGCCCAAGCACTTGCTGGTAAAGCGTCGCGATCCATGACAGATCCTTGGCATGGCTGGAGGCATCGAGGGTCTTGTCGGCGAACTGGAGGGATTCGACATTGACCAGGGTTACGACGTCGTTGGGGTTGTCCAGCGAGGTCACGATGGTCTTGCCGTATTCGTAAGTGACCTTGTAGTGGTCGCTGTTGCCGTTGAAGGTGGCCTTGTCGCTATCCTTGCCGCCGCGCACGAAATCGTTGCCCCCGCCGCCGTTCAGCACGTCGTTGCCGTCGCCGCTGTAGAACGTCTGGTTGGCATTGTCGCCGATGATGAAGTTGCTGCCGCTGCCGCCGGTCACTTTGATTGCGCCGACGACGATGGCGAATTCGACGTTGTCGAGTTTCAGTTCCGAACCGGCAGGCAGGCCGCGGGTGTCGATGACCAGCGCTTCCTGGCGCAGGGGATGCAGTGTGCTGTTCTCACCCGCCCCCAGGGCGCCGGTCACCACGATGGGCTGGCCGGGAACCACGGTTGTTTCGGTAAAGGTAATGGTGCGCACGGTAACCTGGCTCTGATCCTGCACGCCGGGCACGTAGGCGTCGATGCCGTCCGCGACGATCTTGTTGAACGCCGTGGCATCCGTCACTTTGGGGTTGGAGGCGGCGATCAGTTGATCGCGCAGGGTGCCGCTGCCGCTAATTGCTTGCGACGTGAGTCCGACTCCCACCGGCAGGCTGACTTGCAGCAGGGTATCGCCGCCGCCGGTGACCAGCGGAATGTCGGCCAGGGAGCTGTGGGGGGTATTCGGGTCATCCTGGCGGGTTTCAGGCACCGGGGCCACGGTTTGCGTGGTGGTGGTCTGGCCGCCGCTGGTCGAAGTAGTCGTGGTGACGGTGGTGCCGTCCACGGTAGCGGTTTGCGTTGCCGGGGCGGGTGTTCCGCCGCCGCCTCCGCCGCCGCTGACCGGGATCGTGACCGTGATGCCATTACCGGCGAGGTCGGCGACATTTACTGCTGCCGCCGCCCCTGCCGCCCAGTCTTCGGCGGCAGCCAGGTTGTAGGTAGTGGTATCCGTTGAGGAGGTGCCAGCCTTGTTGAGCAGGGCGTTCACTCCGGTTTTATCTGTAGTGGAAAGCGTCAGCGTGAAAGAAGTCGCTGAGGTGATCTCGACATTGGCGCTATCGGTCAGCGTATAGGCAGCTCCACCGCCGCCTTCGCCGGTAATCGTGAATTTGTTGGCGACGATGTCGTTAGTGGCGCCGGAGAGCTTGAGGAAACCGCTACCGGTCACCACCAGCGCGCCGCTGCCGGTGTCGTAGGTGGCGCTGGTGATGACCGGCGTGGCCGGGTTGCTGACGGTGATGCCGTTACCGGTGAGGTCGGCGACATTCACTGCCGCCGCTGCGCCCGCTGCCCAGTCTTCCGCCGCCGCCAGGTTGTAGGTGGTACCGCCGGTCGAGCTGGTGCCTGTCTTGTTGAGTATCTGGTTCACCCCGGCCAGGTCGGTGGCGTTGAGGGTGACCGTGAATGCCGTGCCATTGGTGATTTCGACGCTGCTGGTGGTCAGCGTGTAAGTGCTGCCGCCTTCGCCGGCGATGGTCAGCTTGGAAATGTCGATGTCGTTGGCGGCACCGCTCTTCTTCAGGAAGCCGGTGCCGGTGATGACCAGCGCGCCGGTCGCGGCATTGTAGGTGGCGCTGGTGATGACCGGTGCGGCCACGTTGCTGGCAGTGACCGCGTTGGTGGCGTCCGAGGTGTCGCCGGCGGTGACCTGGGCGTTCCAGTCATCGGCCGCGGCGATGTTGTAAGTGGTCGCGCCGGTGGACGAGGTGCCGTCCTTGTTGACGATCTGGTTCAGCGCCGCCTTGTCGGTGGCGTTGAGGGTGACGGTGAACTGGGTGGCGGAATCGAGTTCGACGTCGGCGGTGGTGAGGGTGTAGGTGCCGCTGCCTTCGCCGGTCAGCGTCAGCTTGGAGACTGCGATGTCGTTGGTTACCCCGGCCTTGGCCTGCATGTTGGCGCCGGTGACCACCAGCACGCCGGTATTGGCGTTGTAGGTGGCGCTGCTGAGCGTGGGGTTGATGGAAACCGTGATGCCGTTGCCGGCAGCGTCGGCGATGTTGGTTGCAGCATCGGCGCCGGTCAGCCAGTCGTCGGCGGCGGCCAGGTTGTAGGTAGTGGCATCGCTGGAACTGGTGCCGAGCTGGTTCAGCAGTGCATCGACGTTGGTCTTGTCTGCACCTGTCAGCGTCACGTTGAAGCTGGTGGCGCTGGTGATTTCCACGCCGGTGGCATTGGTCAGCGTATAGGCCGCTCCCCCTCCGCCTTGGCCGGTGAAGGTCAGCTTGGTGAGGTCGATGTCGTTGCTGGCACCCACTTTCTTGAACAGGTTGGTGCCGGTGACCGCCAGGATGCCGCTAGTGGAATCATAGGTGGCGCTGGTGATCGTCGGCGTCTGAACATTGCTCACGGTAATGCCGTTACCGGTCAGGTCGGCTACTACCGTCGCGGCGGGGGAGCCCGCCATCCAGTCCTCGGCAGCAGCCAGGTTATAAGTAGTGGCGCCGGACGACGCAGTGCCGTTCTTGTTCAACAGCCCGCGCACCACCAACTGGTCGGCGGCATTCAGGGTGATCGAAACGGTGGTGTCATTGCTGATATCGACATCCGACGATGTCAGGGCATAGCTCCCCCCTTCGCCGGCAAGCGTCAGTAGCGAGACGGCGACGTCGTTGGCGCCGCCGCTCTTGGACACCAGATTGGTGCCGGTCACGGTCAGTACGTTGGTGCTGGCGTCGTAGGTGGCCGAAGTGACCGTCGGAGCGGCGTAGTTGCTCACGGTGATGGCATTGCTGGTGTCGCTGCCGTTGGTGGCATCGCCCCGGTTCCAGCTTGCCGCAGCCGATAGATTGTAAGTGGTGGTGCTTACCGCCGCCGTGCCGTCCTTGTTGAGCAGCGCTTCGACGTTGATGAGGTCGGCGCCGCTGAGTGTCGCCGAAAACGAGGTGCCCGAGGTGATTTCGACGCCGGTGGCAGTGGTCAGGGTATAGGTCGCGCCGCCCTCGCCGGTGAAGGTCAGCTTGGTGAGGTCGATGTCGTTGGTGGCGCCGCTCTTGCTCAGGAAGCCGGTGCCGGTTACTGTCAGGACATTGGTCGAGTAGTCGTAGGTGGCCGAGGTGATGGCGGGGACGGCGACGTTGCTGGCGGTGATGGCGTTGCCGACGAGGTCGGCGACAACTACTGCCGCATCGGCGCCGGCGACCCAGTCTTCGGCGGCCGCTAGGTTGTAGGTGGTACCGGAGGTCGAAGACAGACCGTTTTTGTCCACCATCTGGTTGATGGCGGCCTTGTCGGTGGTGCTCAGGGTGATGGTAAAGGCGGTACCTGAGGTGATTTCCACGTTGGCGGAATCGGTCAAGGTGTAGGTCGCGCCGCCTTCGCCGGTGAAAGTCAGTTTGTTGGCGACGATGTCGTTGTTCGCGCCGTTGAGCTTGAGGAAGCCGCTACCGGTCACGACCAGCGAACCGCTACCGGCGTCGTAGGTGGCCGAGGTGATGGCCGGCACGGCCACGTTGCTGGCGGTGATGCCGTTGCCGGCCAGGTCGGCGACAACGACTGCCGCATCGGCGCCAGCGGCCCAGTCTTCGGCGGCAGCGAGGTTGTAGGTGGTGGCGCCGGTGGACGCGGTGCCGTTCTTGTTGACGATCTGATTGACTGCGGCCAGGTCGGTGGTGCTCAGGGTGACGGTGAACGCGGTACCCGAGGTGATTTCCACGTTGACGGTGTCGGTCAGGGTGTAAGTCGCGCCGCCTTCGCCGGTGATCGTGAACTTGTTGGCGACGATGTCGTTGGGCGTGCCGGAAAGCTTGAGGAAGCCGCTGCCTGTGACGACCAGCGCGCCGCTTGCGGCGTTGTAGGTGGCCGATGTAATAGTCGGCGTGGTCGGGTTGGATACCGTTACCGCGTTGGTGGCATCGGCGATGTTTCCGCCGGTAATCACGGTGTTCCAGTCGTCCGCTGCGGCGACATTGTAAGTGGTGCCACCGGTGGAGGCGGTGCCGCTCTTGTTGAGGATCTGGTCGACCGCCGCCTGATCGGTGGCGTTCAGGGTTACCGAGAAGGTGCTGGCATCGGTGATTTCCACGTTCGAAGTGGTCAGGGTATAGGTGCTGCCGCCCTCGCCTGTCAGGGTCAGCTTGGACACCGTGATGTCGTTGTTGGCGCCGCTGGCCTTGACCAGGTTGCTGCCGGTGACCGCCAGCACGCCGGCATTGTAGGTGGCCGAGGTGATGGTCGGCGTTTGCACGTTGCTGACGGTGATGGCGTTGCCGGTCAGGTCGGCCGAGGTGGTTCGCGAGGCATCCCAACTGGCGGCGCCTGCCAGGTTGTAGGTGGTGGTACCCACCGATGAAGTGCCGGCGTTGTTCAGCAGGCCTTCGACGTTGATCTGGTCGGTGGCGTTGAGGGCTACCGTGAAGCTGGTGGCGCTGGCGGCGGTGACGTTCGCGCTGGTCAGGGTGTAGGTGTTGCCGCCTTCACCGGTCAGCGTCAGCTTGGTCACGTTGATGGTGTCGCCGGTGGTCATGTTGGCGCCGGTCACTACCAGGCTGTTGCTGTTGGCGTCGTAGGTCGCGGAGGTGAGGGTGGGCGAGGGGGGGGGAGTCCAAGTCCCAAAATTAGACTCGCACGAAGCTTGGTTTACGTAGCCAGGAACAGAACACCCCAGACACTCATCTATCCCCTGCATCCCCTGCACCGTGAACGGCAACACGGTTTCGATCTGCCCGACCGCATATTCCAGGTTCCAGTCTCCGCCCAGCGCCAGCGGCCCAGTGCGGTTGGTGGAGGCGGCGATGTCGGCACCGTTCAGGCTGGCGGACAGCGCATTGACGAAGGCCTGCCCGGATTCCCCGTGCGCGACCGAGCAGCCGTACAGCAGCAGATCGGAATCGGTTGTCAGGTGGCTGGCGATCTTTGCCAATGCCGCGCCTTGTTCGCCCAGGTTGGCGCTGGTCAAACGCAAGTCGCCCAAATTCAGCCGGCCTGCGCCGCCGTGCGAAACCAGGTGCAGCGCATCCAGTTGTCCGTAACCGCTCAGTGCCTCGGCCAATGCGCTCAGGCCGTTGCCGCCTTCGGGCAGCAGGATCACCGGAATATCCGGGCTGAGGCCGGCGGTGAGGGTTTTCCAGTCGCCGACGGCAGGGTCGATGACGATGACTTCGCGGATGGCGTGGCTTGCACTCATGTTGTTATCCTTGCGGTGATATTCGATATTGGGCTTGCGCTAATCAGGGTGCCTTGGCTGGCGGTTCAGGATGCCAGCCGGGGAAATCCGGCGGCGGCGTGGGTGCCGCTTTCCACGGCCCCGGCGGCAGAGCCATGCGCCATTGGTGCTGCTCCGGTTCGCGAAAGCCGGGGGTATAGGGGCGCTGGATGCCGGGCAGGAAAACGACATCGTAGAGCTCGGTTACCTGGCCTTCGATGCTCAACCAGTGCGCCAGTTTCCCCTGTTCCAGGTCGAATGCCAGCAGGCCGCAGCGCTGGTAGTAGCCTTGGGTTTCGAGGCGTTCCGCCAGGTTGATCTGACCCACCAGTCCCTGTTTTTCCGGGCGCAGGCGCGACAGGGCAACCACCGCGTAGTCGCGCTGACCGACCGTGACGAAGGCGATGCCGCGGGCAAAGCCCTGACACAGCACCACGGGCACAAATGAACGGGTGGCGAAATCGACATAGCCGAGTTGCGCCTCGCCGGAGTTGATCAGCCACAGACGCCCGTTGTGCCAGCGCGGCGAGTGCGGCATGGACAGCCCTTCGCAGACGGTTTCGCCGCTACGCACGTCGACCACGAAGCCGCCATGACTCTTGACGCCTTTCCAGCCCAATCTGCTGTCGAAACGCCCGCAGATCGTGGCATAGGCGAGTACGCCGTCCTGTGCGCAGATGCCGTTGAGATGGCAGCGGTCTTCCGGTGCGAGCACGCTGATGAAGTCGGGTACCCAGACCGGGCGGAAGGTGTAGTGCTCATCCGGCGCCGCGATGCAGCTGAATTGGGTATTGGCGTAGAGGAAGTCGTAATGCTCGCCGCGAAAGCTGACATCGGCCAGCACGTCGTGGGTGTTGCTGTTGCCGACCAGATAGCCCTTGCGCGGCATGTAGATGGCGTCGTAATTCTCGCCGTTGATTTCGTCGGCGCCGGTATTGGAAAAACGCCAGATTTGCTCGCGGTTGCCTATCCACAGCTTGTCCCGGTCGATGGAAAGCCCCATTGAGGTGCCGACGACACGCTCCAGTGCGTAGAGGGATTTGTCAGGGTTCGTGCCGAGAAAAAACAGGCGGCCCGTCTGGTAGGTCGAAAAGGCCAGCGAACCGCCGCTAGCAGCCAGCCATGCGGCGAGTTGCGGAGAAGGGGTGAGCTGCGGTTTTCCGGCGGCCTGACGCAATTCAGGCGTGGGCTGGCCTTCGCTGTCGAAACCGCTGCGCTGGAAATCGGCATCGGTCCATTCATTCAGTGATTTCTTGTTCATCCTTGGAAAACTCTTGACTCGTTAGTTGGGAATTTAGACGGCCCGCCGATCAGCTTCTTCAAGCATGAAATGGCTTCCGCCAGCTCGATTTTGCTGGTGTCGATAATGAAATCCGGGGCGGGTGGTAACTCATAGGGCTGTTGAACCCCGGTGAGGCCGAATTGTTCATTGCCGGCGCGCCGATAAAGGCCCTTGGGGTCGCGCTGCCGGCAAACCTCCAGCGGCGTGGAAACATGTATCTCGAAGAAATGCCCATCGCCGACGATTTGCCGCGCAGTGGCGCGACCCTGGATGGTCGGCGAAACGAGTGCGACCACCGCATCGATCCCGGAGTCGTTGATCAGTTTTGCGAACTCGGCTACCCGGCGCATGTTTTCCGCCCGGTCGGCATCGTCGAAGCCGAGGTCGCGCGACACGCCGCGCCGGAGCTCGTCGCCGTCCAGTATGACTGCGGGGCGGCCAAGCTGCCGCAAGCTATCGGCCAGGCCCTGTGCCAGCGTGGTCTTGCCAGCGCCGGGCAGGCCGGTAAGCCACCAAGTCCTGACGAGGATGACGGGCTGTTTGGGGTTTTCGTGTTCCAATTTTTCAGGCACGGGGTTCACGTGGCTAAGCCGTTAGCCCAACATGAAAAGCGCTATTGAAAAATAGTTGGACTTTGGCACAGTGGCCGTTCAGCCGCGACAAGTAATCGGCGATGTTGTTCTCGTCAAAAACGATTTCGGTGCGTTGCGGCTCGGCTTCAGGGGGCATGGTGGGCTTCTCAAAAGATTGATTTTTATCAATTGTAAGTAATTATTGAATAAACAACTATAGGGGGTTCCCTTAAAGCAACGGACTGATTCTACGCTCTTTATACAGGCGTGACATAGCCTGACCTCGTGGGGTAACTGCATGAGCACATGCAAGATTAGAACATTAAAGATTCCTGCTCCGCTTTTCTCCTCCATGCCCCGTATCCATCTTCAGTATCTGCACTTCAATCCACACCAAATGGGTTTCCAGCCGAAAACTTGCAAAATCAATTTACCGAAAGAAGACTTTGACGCTCGCACACGGCCACGACTATCATCTGGAAAAAGGAGAATCATATGGCCGATCCCACTACCCTGAGCCACGCCACCGCTGAGCAACTATCCCGCCACGCCCCTTTCGACCGCATGGAACGGGCGGATGTGCTGTGGATGGTGGAACGCCTGAAGCTGGGCTATTACGCCCAAGGCGAGATCATCCTCTCCCCGGATCAGGGCGCCGTTCAGAATTTCCTGGTGATCAAGCAGGGCGTCGTGCAGGGCGAACAAGGCGTGGCGAGCGCTCAGAGCGCAGAGACTGCCTGGCTCGAACTCCACGAAGGGGAGTGTTTCCCTCTGGGCGCCCTGCTCTCCAAGCGTCCCGTCACCAGCCTGTACCGGGCGCGCGAAGATGTGTTCTGCTATGAGCTCCCCGCCGAGGATTTCCTGGCGCTGACCCACAAAAGCGAGGCATTCCACGATTTCTGCACGCGCCGTATCGCCAATCTGCTGGAGCAGTCCAAGCACATCATCCAGGCGCAATATTCCCAGTCCAGCGCCGAGCAGCAATCCATGTCCAGCCCGCTCTCGGCCATCGCCCGGCACGAGCCCATCGCCTGCGCGCCGCAGACCCCGTTGCGCGAAGTGCTGGAATCCATGCACCGTCACAGCATCGGTTCGATGGTCGCCGTCGATGCCGACCAGAAACCGGTGGGGATATTCACCCTCCACGACGTGCTCTCCCGCGTCACGCTGCCCGGGCTAAGCCTGGATACGCCTCTGGCCGATGTAATGAGTCCGAACCCCTACACGCTGCCGCCTCACGCGCTGATACACGAAGCTGCGCTGGCGATGGCGAAACACGGGTTCCGGCATATCCTGATGGTCGAGAATGGGCGTCTCACCGGCCTGGTTTCCGAGAAGGATCTGTTCAGCTTGCAGCGGGTCAGCCTACGCCAGCTCAGCGGCGCGATCCGCAACGCGGAGCGGCCCGATTGCCTGCAGCAGTCGGCGCGGGATATTCGTCAGATGGCCCATAATATGCTCGCCCAGGGGGTCGCCGCCGAGCAACTGACCCAGATCATCTCGACCCTGAACGACCTGCTCACCAGCCGCATCATCGAGCTGGAACTGCGCGACAATCCGTTGGGCGACATCGAATTCTGCTGGCTGGCGCTCGGCTCCGAAGGCAGGATCGAACAGACCCTGAACACCGATCAGGACAACGGCCTGATTTTCAGCGTGCCGGCGGGCAGCAGCGCCGAAGAAGTACGCGCCCGCCTGCTGCCCTTTGCCAAGCGCATCAACCATGCCTTGGCTGAATGCGGTTTTCCGCTGTGCAACGGCGAGGTCATGGCCTCAAACCCCAAATGGTGCCTTTCGCTCGAAGAATGGAAGAACACCTTCGACAACTGGATTTACCACGGCGCGCCGATGGATCTGCTGCACTCCACCATTTTCTTCGACTTCCGCCCCTTGTTCGGCGCCGAACACCTGGCGGTAGCGTTGCGCGATTGGTTGAGCGGCGAGGTACGCAAGAATAGCCGCTTCCTGCACCAACTAGCGGCCAACGCGCTGAGGAACCGCCCGCCGCTGGGCATGGTGCGCGACTTTGTGATCGGCGAGGGCCACACCCTCGACCTCAAGCTCAACGGCATCACCCCCTTCGTCGACGCCGCCCGCATCTTCAGCCTGGCACACGGCATTACCGCCACCAACACCCTGCAACGCCTGCGCGAGATTGCCGAGCCCCTCCACATCAAAGCCCATGATGCCGAAGCCTACGGAGACGCTTTCCTGTTCATCCAGCTGTTG
>CALMWM010000595.1 GCA_937873435.1 uncultured Gallionellaceae bacterium | reverse complement strand
ATGGGCATTTCATCACGTTGGGCAGCGTCAATGGGGCGACTACCCGATTCCTGGTGGATACCGGTGCCAGCTTTGTTGCCTTTAGCGGTGCCGAAGCACGGCGTCTCGGGATCGATTACCTGAAAGGCGAGCGCGGCATAATGGCTACTGCCAACGGTTCGGTAGCCGCTTACCGGATTACCTTGAATAGCGTGAAAGTGGGCGATATTTCGTTGAATCAGGTGCAGGCTTCGGTGAGCGAGGCGCCGATGGGGGTGTCGCTGCTCGGCATGAGCTTCCTCAACCGGGTGGAGATGAAGCGCGATGGAAGCACCATGACCTTGACCAAGAAATACTAAGTGAAGGCAGTTATTGGTTTTGAGTGTTTAGTGCTGAGTTGCGGAATGCGCTTCGTGCGTGATCGAAATACCGCCGCGCCACTGCGGCGACATTAACTAAGCACTCAACACTCTACATTCAAAACTGTTTTTTCAGGCCATCGCTAGTGTGGGTTCCGCCATGTTTTCTGCGACGACTAGGTTGCGTCCCTGTTTTTTTGCCTGGTAAAGCGCGAGATCGGCATATTCGATCAGGTTGTCAAGTTCGATGTTATCCACGCCCGCAGGAACCGCGCTTACGCCGATGCTGGCGGTGATGCGTAGTTGCGTGCCGTCGTCCAGGCGCAAAACGAAATTTTCGATGTCTTTGCGCATCCGGTCGGCCAATATCTGCGTACCCGCCAAGTCAGTGTCGGGCAGCAGCACGCAAAATTCTTCTCCGCCGTAACGCCCGAACACGTCCTGTTGGCGCAGGCAACTCTCAGCCACTTTCTTGATTTGCCGTAGCACCGTATCTCCCGTGAGATGGCCATGGGTGTCGTTGACCTTTTTGAAATGATCGAGATCCAGGAACATCAGCCCCAGCGGTTGGCGGTAGCGTCTGGCGCGAGCCAATTCCCGTTCCGCCAATTCCATGAAGGTGCGACGGTTGTAAGCCTCGGTCAGGGAATCGAGCGTGGCCAGGCGGGTAATTTCATCCGAACGCTTGGCTTCGATCAGTAGCAGGAATCCGAAGGACAGGGCCAGCCGCGCGGCGTCACCAACCAGGAAGGTTATGGTCTGGAACGGCGATGCCACGTTCAGGGCAGGAATTGTCGCCGGGGCGTGGAAGGCAATGGCTGCCCGAGCGAAAAGCATGATAGCCATGACAACGGCGGTGATGCCGATAAATGTGCGCAATGCACGCCATTTGTCGCTACGCGTGAGAACTATCAAAGCGGCGGCAATATATTGCGCACTGAAAATCAGCCCGCCGAAAATGTTCCGGTTAGCGAGATTGTCCAGATTCCACCAAAAAGCCGCCAGCGTAAGCAGTGCGGGGAAATAGATCCAGGAGCGTTTTAACGGGAATTCGAAAAACTCGCAAAATGCATCGGTCAACATGGCCCAGCTCAGGCTGAGCATACTTGCCGCCAGAATGATCGAGAAGGAATCGGGAATCTTGCCGCGTGCCACGAACAATATCCAAGCCACGGTTTGCACCGCGAGGCTGGCGATCCATAAATCGGTGGTAGGGGTGCGGCGCCCGCGGAAGGAAACGGCGAGCAGCGCGGTAATCAGCAAATTGTTGAGGAGAAACAGGACAAGTATGGTGGTGATGTCGAGGGTCATGGGCTAGACCTGCAATTTCCAGTCTGGGGAAAGTTTAGCGTTAAGCGGGTTGAAATCGCTGTAAAGATTAACCGCACTTGAAACGCAGGATAACACAGAAAAATCAACTAACGATGAAGCCGGATGGGACGCCGAGGAGGGAGCGATCGATCCCGCATTCCGCGCGAGACCGATCGTTGCGGCCTATGCGTAGCCTTTTTGGCTCGATTGGAAATATTAGCTCCGGCGTAACCTTGTGCCTGCGGTAAAAGGTTAGCCTCCTCGGAAATTGCAAATCAATCCAGGCTCTTGTCGCGCTCGATGAGCGCGTAAGCTGAATGATTGTGGATTGATTCGAAATTTTCAGCTTCGACGATATAGGCTTCGAAGCGTGGGTCGCGGTTCAGTGCGGCGGCGACGTCGCGCACCATGTCCTCGACGAATTTCGGATTGTCGTAGGCGCGTTCGGTGACGAATTTTTCGTCGGGGCGTTTCAGCAGGCCGAACAACTCGCAGGAAGCCTGTTCCTCGACGAGGCGCACTACGTCCTCGATCCACACCATTTCGCTGGTGCGCGCCGTGACGGTGACGTGCGAGCGCTGGTTGTGCGCGCCATACTCAGAAATTTTCTTGGAACAAGGACACAGGCTGGTGACCGGCACCACCACTTTCATGGTGAAACGGTACTTGCCCTGAATGATTTCGCCGATGAAGGTGACGTCGTAATCGAG
>CALMWM010000594.1 GCA_937873435.1 uncultured Gallionellaceae bacterium | reverse complement strand
CGCGACCTGCAACGCACCGCGCAAGCTTTACGCAGCGAGTTGGAACTGAAGCAGATGGACAAGGAAAACGCGGTCCAGTCGGCCATCGCCGCCAGCAGCCAGGAGATCGCCCAGCTCAAGGCGACCGCCGCCGCACTGCGCGACACGCTGGAATTGGCGCAAATCGAACGCGAAACCGCGGCCCAGAAGGCGACGGCCTATGCACAGGATGAAATACTGCAACTGAAAGCCACCGCCGGCGCGTTACGCGAGCAACTTGAGCTGTGCCGGGTCGAGATGGCCAATGCGGTACAAGCCGAACGCCAGGCGGCGAGCGACGAAATTGCACAATTACGGGCGACCATCCAGGAAATGCGCGAACGGATGGAAAAAAATTCAGTGCATAATGTTTAGTGCTGAGTGTTTAGTTGATGTCGCGCTGGGCGCGTCAGTATTGAATTATGCGCAAAGCGCATTCCACAACTCAACACTAAACACTCAAAACTAAACCCTGCTTTTCAGGGAGTTAGAAAATGGTCGCCAAAACACCTATCGTCAAGGAGTCGAATAGCCTGGCGGCGCTGAAACGCCAGCTCCGCGAAGCTGCGCTGCTGCTCGAAATCTCCCGCCGCATCGCGGCACAGGATACACTGGACGGCATTCTACAAGCCCTGGTGGAAATCACCACCGACGAACTCGGCGCCGAACGCGGCACGCTGTTCCTCAACGATCAGGATACCGGCGAACTCTACTCGCGGGTGGCACAAGGCAACATCCAGCGCGAAATCCGCATCCTCAACACCAGCGGTATCGCGGGTTACGTGTTCACCACCGGGGAAGGACTGATCATCCCCGACGCCTATGCTGACCCGCGCTTCAACCGCAGCGTCGACGAACAGACCGGCTTTGTCACGCGCAACATCCTGTGCGTGCCGATTCGTACCGCCAAGGGGCAAGTCATCGGCGTCGCACAGGCGCTGAACCGCAAAAAAGGCCATTTCACCAAGGCCGACCTGGCCCTGTTCGAAGCAATGACCAGTCAGGGGACGCTGGCGATGCAAAGCGCGCAATTCATCGAACGCATGACCCGCGCGCGCCAGCAGGAAATGGAATTCATCAACGTGGTTTCGGAAGCCACCGCCGACATCAAGCTCGGCTCGCTGCTGCAAAAGGTGATGGGCGAAGCCACGCGGATGCTCAACGCCGAACGCTCCACGCTGTTCCTCAACGACGAGAAGAGCCACCAACTCTGGTCGGAAGTGGGCCAGGGGCTGGACGCGATGCAAATCCGCCTGCCCAACCACCTGGGGATCGCCGGAGCGGTATTCACCTCCGGCAAGACCATCAACATCCCCTACGCCTACGCCGACTTGCGCTTCAACCCGGCGTTCGACAAGAAAACCGGCTTTTTCACCCGCTCCATCCTGTGCGTGCCGGTAATCAACAAGGCCGGCAAGGTGATCGGCGTGACCCAGGTACTCAACAAGCGCGGCGGCCCCTTCACCAACGAGGACGAAGCGCGCCTGCGCGCCTTTACCGCCCAGGTGTCGATCGCGCTGGAAAACGCCAAGCTGTTCGCCGACGTGCAGAACATGAAGAACTACAACGAGGCGATGCTGGAATCCATGTCCAACGGCCTGATCACCCTCGACGAAAGCGAAAAAATCGCCACCTGCAACGCCGCCGGGCTGCGCATCCTCAAGACCGCGCCGCAACACATCCTCAACCAGCCCGCCGCCGAATTTTTTGGCGGCGCCAATGCCTGGCTGCTGGACAAGCTCAGGCGGGTGGCGGAAAACCCGCAAATCGAAGTCACCATGGACGCCGCGCTGGAAGTGGAAGGGGAGAAACTCTCGGTCAACCTCACCGTGCTGCCGCTGCTCAATGCCGAAAAAAAACGCATGGGGTCGATGGTGGTGATCGAGGACATCAGCCACGAAAAGCGCCTCAAATCCACCATGTCGCGCTACATGGACCCGAGCATCGCCGACCGCCTGGTCGCCAGCGGCGCGGAAATCCTCGGCGGCCAGAGCGTCGAATGCACCGTGATGTTTTCCGACGTGCGCGGCTTTACCACGCTCACCGAACAGCTCGGCGCACAGGCCACGGTGGCGCTGCTCAACGAGTATTTCACGCTGATGGTGGACTGCATCCAGCGCGAGGAAGGGATGCTCGACAAGTTCATCGGCGACGCGATCATGGCCGCCTTCGGCATTCCGGTCGGACATGACGACGACGAGGACAGGGCGGTGCGTGCCGCGATCAACATGATCCGCACGCTGTTCGCCTGGAACAAGCAGCGCCTGGCGGAGGGCAAACTGCCGGTGGACATCGGCGTCGGCCTGAACACCGACACGGTGGTGTCCGGTAACATCGGCTC
>CALMWM010000593.1 GCA_937873435.1 uncultured Gallionellaceae bacterium | reverse complement strand
AGCAGCACCGCCATGATCAGGTTGGCTAGCGGGCCGGCGACGACGACGGCGCAGCGGCGATACACCGACTGGCGATTGTAGGCGCGATGCAATTCGTGGGCAGCGACTTCCCCTTCCTGCTCGTCCAGCATTTTGACATAGCCGCCCAGCGGAAAGGCGGCCAGCACCCATTCGGTCTGATCTGCGCCGTAACGACGGACAAAAATCGGCTTGCCGAAACCGACGCAAAAACGCAGCACCTTCACGCCGCACCAGCGCGCCACTTGGTAGTGGCCGTATTCATGCACCACGATCATGATGCCCAGCGTCACCGCGAAGGCCGCCAGGGTAAACAGAAAACTCATAGCGCCTCGACCATCGATTGTGCCGCCCTGCGCGCCGATTCATCCGCCGACAACACGTCTGGCAGGGACTCTGCAGCTCTTGTGGTAATGTCTGCCAACACCTTCTCGATGATAGCCGGAATTGCCTTGAAAGGGATTTTTTCTTCCAGGAATGCCGCCACGGCGACTTCGTTGGCCGCATTCAGCACAGCCGGCGCAGTGCCTCCGCGGCGTAACGCCTGGTAAGCCAGGTTCAGACAGGGAAAGCGCTGAAAATCCGGTTTTTCGAAATCCAGCCGCGCGATCTTGAACAGGTCGAGTGGCGTCACCCCGGCATCGATACGCTCGGGGTAAGACAGCGCATAGGCGATCGGCGTGCGCATATCGGGATTACCCAGTTGCGCCAGCACCGATCCATCGGCATATTCGACCATCGAATGAATCACGCTTTGCGGATGAATGACCACCTCGATTTGTTCCGGCGCGGTATTGAACAGCCAGTGCGCCTCGATGACCTCCAAGCCCTTGTTCATCATGGTGGCCGAATCCACAGAGATTTTCTTGCCCATTACCCAATTGGGATGCGCACACGCCTGTTGCGGCGTAACATTTTCCAGATCACTCAGGGGAACTGTGCGAAACGGCCCGCCGGAAGCAGTCAGCAAGATGCGGCGAACCCCGTTTTCAGACAAATCGGAGGAAAAATTGCGCGGCAGCGATTGAAATATGGCGTTGTGTTCACTATCAATCGGCAAAAGTTCGGCGCCATGGCGACGCACTGCATCCATGAACAAGGCGCCCGACATCACCAGTGTTTCCTTGTTGGCCAGCAGCACCCGCTTGCCCGATTGCGCCGCCGCTAGCGCGGGACGCAACCCCGCCGCACCGACTATCGCCGCCATCACGCTATCCACTTGCGGCAGCGCGGCAACCTGTTCCAGCGCCTCCACGCCGCTCAATACTTCCGTGCCCCTGCCGGACTGACGCAAGCGGTGACGCAACTCCCCGGCACTGTCCGGGTTCAGCATCACGGCATATTCCGGCTCGAATTGCAGGCATTGTCGATAAAGCTTTTCCACTTGGCAGTTCGCGGTCAACGCCACGATCTTGAATTTCTCGGGATGGCGTGCCACCACGTCCAGCGTGTTCACGCCGATGGTGCCGGTGGCGCCTAGAACCGTCAGATGCCGTTGTTTGCTCATTTGACCAATACTCCCCAGTTCATCCATGCGATGCACAACGATGCTGCCGGCAAGGTCGGAATCAGCCCATCGATACGATCCAGCACGCCGCCGTGTCCCGGCAGGATAGTACCGCTATCCTTGATGCCGGCGACACGCTTCATCCAGGATTCAAACAGGTCGCCGATGATACTTAAAGCTGCCAGCCCCCAAAAGGCCGGCACAATTCCCCACGACGCGCCAACCCATAGCACCACGGCCATGCTGAAGGCTGTCACACCAGCCAAAGCCCCCCCTACCCCTTCCCAGGTTTTCCCGGGGCTGATGGCGGGAGCCAGTTTATGTTTGCCGAAACGCCGCCCGGTGAAATAAGCCGCGCTATCTGCGATCCACACTACCATCATCAGCGTCAGCAACAAATTCGGATTGATCTGGCGCAAATATACCAATGCCAGCCAGGTCGGCAAAAGCAGCAGCCATCCCATTCCGGCCATGGCAACGGTATGCTTCAAACGCCACTGGAAAGCGAGCCACGCCCCAGCCGGCACAAGCCAGAACAGGGTTGATGCCGCGAACGCAGCGTTCCGTGCAGCATCGCCCAAGGCCAACAAACCCAAGCACAGGAGCAAGGTCATCAACAGGTAAAGCCACCGTCCGTTTGCCGAATAACGGGCGATGCCCGCCCACTCCCAAGCGCCGACCAGAACGGCCAGCAGAGTCAGCAGCATCCAGGGAATAGCCGGCAGGAAATAAAGCGCGCCGAGAAAAAACAACAGCAGCGCCACAGCGGTAACGATGCGTTGCTTAAGCATTCTGCTGCAACTGCTCACTAGTGCGCCCAAACCGCCGCTCGCGCTGCTGATAGGACTGGATCGCGCGTTTTAGCGCCGCATTGTTGAAGTCCGGCCACAAGGTATCGGTAAAATACAATTCGGCGTAAGCCAGTTGCCATAGCAGGAAGTTGCTGATGCGCTTCTCGCCCCCGGTACGGATGAACAAATCTGGCTCAGGTGCATAGGGCATCGACAGGTGAGAAGCCAAATCTTCCTCGCTGAAGGTTTGCGCCAGTTCCGGCGCAGTTTCGAGCATCCGGCGCATGGCCTGCATGATGTCCCAGCGACCGCCGTAATTGGCCGCAACGGTCAGGGTCAAAGCGCTATTGTCGGCGGTCAGACTTTCTGCCTCGGCGATCATGTCAACCAGCTTGGTATCGAATCGCGTTCGGTCGCCGATAATCTGGAGACGGATGTTATTCTTGTGCAGCTTGGCAACTTCCTGCTCCAGGGCGCGCAGGAACAACTGCATCAGGAAACTGACCTCCTCGGCGGGGCGGCGCCAGTTTTCGCTGCTGAAAGCAAACAAGGTGAGATATTCGACCCCGAGGTCGACACACGACTTGACCGTGCTGCGCACCGTCTCCAAGCCGCGCTGGTGACCGGCTACGCGCGGCAGGAAACGTTTCTTCGCCCACCTGCCGTTACCGTCCATGATGATGGCGATATGGCGCGGGATTTCCTCAACTTCTGGAATCGCTCTGGTCGAGCTTCGGAACAGGGCCACGAGATGGGCGCCTTAGACTGCCATCAGATCGACTTCTTTGGCGTGCAGAATCTTGTCGACTTCAGCAATATTGCGGTCGGTCAGCTTCTGAATATCGTCCTGCGCCTTACGCTCTTCATCTTCGCCGATGGTTTTGTCTTTCAGCAAATCCTTGAGCGTTGCGTTGGCATCGCGACGCACATTACGGATCGCCACTTTGGCCTCTTCTGCCTCGCCTTTCACCACCTTGATCAATTCCTTGCGGCGCTCCTCGGTAAGCGGCGGCATCGGCACGCGGATCAGGTCGCCCTGGGTTGCAGGGTTCAACCCCAGATCGGAATCGCGAATCGCTTTTTCCACCTTGCCGATCATGTTCTTTTCCCACGGCTGAACGCCGATGGTGCGGGAATCCACCAGGTTGATGTTGGCCACCTGGTTGATCAGCGTCGGCGTTCCATAGTAGTCCACCGTAACATGATCGAGAATGCCGGTATGGGCACGCCCGGTTCTCACTTTACCCAGATCGGCCTTCAAGGCTTCCAGGCTCTTGTGCATCTTTTGTTCGGCTGATTTTTTTACGTCGGCAATCATGTCGTCTCCCTTAGCACTCGACCAAAGTTCCTTCGTCCTCACCCATTACGACCCGCTTCAGCGCGCCCAACTTGAAAATGCTGAACACGCACAACGGCATTTTCTGATCCCGGCACAATGCCAGCGCAGTCGCGTCCATCACTTTAAGATTTCTGGCAATCGCTTCGTCGAAGCTCAGCTGTTCGTATCGCTTGGCAGTCGGATCGGTTTTCGGATCGGCGGTATATACACCATCCACCTTGGTGGCCTTGAGCACCACTTCCGCATCCATTTCAACCGCGCGCAATGCCGCTGCGGTATCCGTGGTGAAAAACGGGTTGCCAGTACCGGCACCGAAAATCACGATTTTGCCTTCTTCCAGATAACGCAACGCCTTGCCGCGGATATATGGCTCTGCCACCTGCTCGATGGTCAACGCCGACTGCACCCGCGCCAGGATGCCGGCGCGGCGCATGGCATCTTGCAGTGCCAGCGCGTTCATCACGGTGGCCATCATGCCCATGTAATCGGCGGTAGCGCGGTCCATGCCGGCAGCTGCCGGGGCCACGCCACGAAATATGTTGCCGCCGCCGACGACTACCGCAACCTGCACGCCCAGCTTGGCGACTTCACCGATTTCCGCAACGATCCGTTCGATCACATCGCGGTTGATGCCATAACTGTCCTCGCCCATCAGGGCTTCACCGGACAGTTTGAGGAGAATGCGGGAATATTTCGGCGGCTTTGGCATGGCTTTAGACCTTTGCAGCAGCAGCTACTTCAGCAGCGTAGTCGGTTACCTTCTTTTCGATGCCCTCGCCTACGACGAACATCTGGAAAGCATTAACCTTGGCCTTTTTGCTAGCCAAGAGTTTTTCCACGGTCTCATCGGGATTTTTTACGAAGGGCTGACCAAGCAGCGTGACTTCCGCCAGATATTTCTGGATGCGACCTTCCACCATCTTCGCCACGATCTCTGCGGGTTTGCCGCTCTCAGCTGCTTGAGCAGTGTAAATTTCACGCTCTTTATCCAGAATATCGGACGACACCTGATCCCTGGAGACGCACAGCGGCTTGCTGGCTGCGATATGCATGGCAATATCCTTGCCCAGTTGCTCGTCGCCGCCTTCGCAATCGAGCATCACGCCGATACGGCTGCCGTGCAGGTAAGCCGCCAGCTTGCCGGCGGTCTGGAAACGCACGAAACGACGCACCGTCATGTTCTCGCCGACCTTCATCACCAATGCCTTGCGCGCATCTTCGACGGTTTCGCCGGAAGCCAGCTTGGCATCGGCCAACGCTGCAGTATCTGCCGGGTTGGTTTCCACAACCAGTTGCGCCAGTGCTTTGGCGAATGCCAGAAAGTCTTCGTTCTTCGATGCGAAATCGGTTTCGCAGTTGACTTCAACCAGTGCGCCGACCTTGCCGTCAACGTTGATGTGACTTGTCACCACGCCTTCAGCCGCCACGCGGCTGGCTGCCTTGCCCGCCTTGGCGCCGCTCTTGATGCGCAGCAGATCCTCGGCGGCTTTCAAGTCGCCGTTGCTTTCGGTCAGGGCTTTCTTGCACTCCATCATGCCCAAGCCGGTCAGCTCGCGTAATTCCTTTACCATCCCTGCGGTAATTTCCGCCATTTCAAACTCCTTAATACTCATTGACAAAACAGGCCGCCACGTTGGTAACCCGCCAAAATTCGATATAAAAAAGGGGCTTGCGCCCCTTTTTTAGTTACAGCGCCGATTAAGCTGCTGCCTGTCCAGCGCCTTCCACCTCAACGAATTCGTCGCCGACGATTTCGTTGATGACTTGGCTACGGCCTTCCAGAATCGCATCTGCTGCGCCGCGCGCATACAAACGGATAGCTTGACTGGAGTCGTCGTTGCCGGGAATAACGTAATCCACGCCGATCGGGGAATTGTTGGTGTCGACAATGCCGATTACCGGGATACCCAGCTTCTTCGCCTCGACGATGGCGCCATTTTCATGACCGACGTCGATGATGAAAATCGCATCGGGCAGACCGCCCATATCCTTGATCCCGCCCAAGCTGCGCTCCAGCTTGATCAGTTCACGCTTGAGAACCAGCGCTTCCTTCTTCGACAGTTTCGCAGCATTGTCTTCCTGGAGCATGGTTTCCAGGTCGCGCAGACGCTTGATGGATTGCTTGACGGTTTTGTAGTTGGTCAGCATACCGCCCAACCAGCGGAAATTGACGAAGGGAGCATTGCAGCGCTCGGCTTCTTCCTTGACGATTTCGCGCGCCTGGCGCTTGGTGCCGACGAAAAGGACATTGCCCTTGTTTGCAGCCATCTGGCGAATGAATTTCATCCCCTCCTGGTACATCGGCAAGGTTTTTTCCAGATTGACGATATGAATCTTGTTGCGGTCGCCGAAGATATACGGCGCCATCTTGGGGTTCCAATAACGGGTCTGATGCCCGAAATGGACACCCGCTTCCAACATTTGACGCATGGTTACTGACATTGTAAAACTCCTAGTAAGGGTTAAAACCTCCGCCGACCCGACGTCACCCCTTGGGGCACCCTGTACTGTAAGCCGGCGTGTGAATTTTGGGCCATCCTGAGAAACCCAACTGCGGATTCTAACACACAAC
>CALMWM010000592.1 GCA_937873435.1 uncultured Gallionellaceae bacterium | reverse complement strand
AACCGCCTCAGTTGGCCGGACGAAAGTTTCCGCATTTTTGAAATCGATCCGCGCCATTTTGCCAGCACCTACCAGGCTTTCCTCGCCGCCGTCCATCCCGACGACCGCGAGCAGGTTAGCCAAGCCTATGCCCTCTCCCTCGCCGACAGGAGCGCTTATGACATCGTACACCGCGTGCCGCTACCGGATGGGCGCATCAAGTATGTACAAGAACGCTGCGAAACCCACTACGCCTTCGACGGCAAACCGCTGCGCTCCATCGGCACGGTTCAGGACGTGACTGCACGGATATTGGCCGAACAACAACTGCGCAAGCTTTCCCTCACGGTGGAGCAGAGTCCGGAGAGCATCGTCATCACTGGTCTCGACGGCAACATCGAATACGTCAACGATGCCCTTGTCCGGATTACCGGCTACAGCCGCGAGGAACTCATCG
Source organism: uncultured Gallionellaceae bacterium (assembly GCA_937873435.1). Taxonomy (GTDB): domain Bacteria; phylum Pseudomonadota; class Gammaproteobacteria; order Burkholderiales; family Sulfuricellaceae; genus JAGXQV01. Next base: position 1,109 of record CALMWM010000592.1, on the reverse strand, counting down.
GACAGAACCCGCGCCTCCTGCGATCCGGCAAGACCCCCCGGGCAAGCTACGATGCGCTGTGGCAAGCCCTGACCCACGGCGAAACATGGGAAGGGGAACTCTTCAATCAGCGCAAGGACGGCAGCGAATACACCGAGTTCGTCATCGCCACGCCGATACGCCAGGCCGATGGACAAATCAGCCACTATGTAGCGGTGAAGGAGGACATTACCGAGCGCAAGCGCGACGCCGAGGAACTTGAGCGGCACCGTCATCACCTTGAGGAACTGGTCGAGACACGGACGCATGAACTGGGGGAGGCCAAGCTGGCAGCCGAGGCAGCGAGCGAGGCCAAAAGCGCCTTCGTCGCCAACATGAGCCACGAGATACGCACCCCGCTGAATGCGATCGTCGGGTTTACTCACCTGCTGCGGCACGGCTGCGACGACCCCGTGCGGAAGGAAAAGCTCGAAAAAATCGTCGATGCTTCGCGCCATTTGCTCTCGGTGATCAACGACATCCTCGACTTTTCCAAGATCGAGTCGGGCAAGTTGAGGCTGAGTGTCGCCGATTTCGCCTTCGACCGCATGCTCGACAATATCGTCTCGATGATTGCCCCCAAAGTACGCAGCAAGCATCTTAAAATCGTCGTGGAGCGGGACGATCTGCCGCTGGTGCTGATGGGCGATTCCACCCGCCTGGCACAGGCGCTGCTCAACTATCTCTCCAATGCCGTGAAATTCACCGAGCACGGCAAGATCACCGTGCGCATATCCAAGTCCGAGGAAACGGCAAATGACCTGCTGGCGCGCTTCGAGGTGACGGACAGCGGCATCGGCATCGCCCCGGAGAAGATCGTGAGCTTGTTCACCGCCTTCGAGCAGGTCGACGCCACCACCTCGCGCCATTACGGTGGTACCGGTCTCGGACTCGCCATCACCCGGCGCCTGGCGCGCCTCATGGGCGGCGAGGCCGGCGCGCAAAGCGTACCCGGCCAAGGCAGCACCTTCTGGTTCACCGCCCGCCTTGGCAAGAGCAAACGCAGCCTGGCAGAGTTGGTCGATGCCCACCCTGTTGCCGGACTCAGCCTGCAAGCCATGCCGACTGGCGCACTCATCCTGTTGGCCGAA
>CALMWM010000591.1 GCA_937873435.1 uncultured Gallionellaceae bacterium | reverse complement strand
AGCAAATTCGTGCTGGAAGTGATTCTGCACCGCGCTTGAGCACAAAAAACCCGAATCGAGTAGCCTTGGAGACTTCCCCAGTTGGATGACATCCCCTTAAGCGCATTGCTCAGCGTTTTTTTCGTGATGCTCCTGCTATCCGCGGTATTCTCGTCTGCCGAGCCGGCGATGATGTCGCTCAACCGCTACCGCCTGAAGCATCTGGTAAAGCAAGGCAATCGCGGTGCGCGCCTGGCATCCGCGCTGCTGGAAAAGACCGACCGCCTGCTGGGCATCATCCTGCTCTGCAACACCTTCCTCAACACTTTCGCCACCGCCCTCGGCACGCTGATCGCGGTGCGACTGCTGGGCGAACAGGAATGGGTGCTTTCGATCGCGACCGTCATCATCTCCTTTTTCATCCTGATCATCGGCGAAATTACTCCCAAGGTGCTGGGCGCCACTTATCCCGAGCAATGCTCGTTTTTCGTCAGCTATCTGCTCACACCGCTGCTGCGGCTTTTTTATCCGGTCGTCTGGTTCGTCAACCTGTTCGTGCGCGCCCTACTCTGGGCTGCCCGCCTCCAACCCAAGGAGCACGGCCAAGCGGCGCGGCTCAGCATGGCCGAATTGCGCACCCTGGTACTGGAAGGCAGCCATTACATCCCGCCCCAGCACCAGAGCGTCCTCGCCAACCTGTTCGCGCTGGAAAACACTACCGTGGCCGACGTGATGACACCACGCAACCAGCTCGAAGCCATCGATCTCGACGCGCCGGAGGAAGCCATCCGCGAGCAAGTGGTCACCAGCCATCATTCGCGTCTGCTGGTATACCGGGAAAAACTCGACAACGTCATCGGGGTGGTAATGGTGCGCAAGCTGCTGCACAGCATCCACAACGGCGAAATCAACGCCGAAGTGCTCGAAGAAGTCATGCGCGATCCTTATTTCATCCCGGCTGGCACTTCGCTGCTTTCGCAGATGCAATTGTTCCAGGAAAACCAGCGCCGGACCGGCCTGGTCGTCGACGAATACGGCGAATTGCTCGGCCTGGTTAGTCTCGACGACATCCTGGAAGAAATCGTCGGCGAATTTACCACCGTCGCCCCCGGCCAACTCGGCGCCTACCGGCGCCAGGAAGACGGTAGCTGGCTGGTGGACGGCGCCAGCCAGTTGCGCGACCTCAACCGCAAGCTGAAACTGGAATTTCCGTTGGACGGCCCCAAGACCCTGAACGGCCTGATTCTCGAACATTTCGAAGACATCCCGGAAGCCGGCACCAGCTTCAAGCTCGCCGGCCACACCATGGAAATCCTGCAAACCCAGGATCGCGCGGTCAAGGTGGTGCGTATTTTCCCCGCGCCGCCAACGCCCGCGCAATAGCCGCCTGCCTTTACAATTCAAGGCGCCAAGGGCATCATCGCAGTGTCTTCAACTCGCCTGAATTCCTGAATGTCGGTAATCACCCTCCCTTCCAAGCTGAGCGGACTGGCGCGTGCCCTGGCGCAGCAAAATTGCCTGCCCGAAGCGGATTTGGAGGCGATTCAGGAACAAGCCGGCGCCGAAGGCAAAAGCTTCGTCGCCGCATTGCTGCATAGCAACAAAATAAGTGCGCTGGAACTTGCCGAATTCGCCTCCCTCACCTTCGGTTTCCCGCTACTCGATCTGGACGCTGTCGACCCCGACCATCTGCCTGCCGGCGTTATCGACCCCAAAGTAATGCACAGCCGCCAGGTTCTGCCGCTACAGCG
>CALMWM010000590.1 GCA_937873435.1 uncultured Gallionellaceae bacterium | reverse complement strand
CCGCGAAAGAATGGATCTCGCGGGCAAGCCCGCTCCTACAGAAAGCCAACCCGGATTTCAGCGCAAAGGCGCCGTCCTGCTGCACAGGCGCCTTTCCATTGCCATCCTCCAACGGAGAACACCATGCTAGACGCAAGCATCAAAATCCAATTGCAAACCCACTTCGACAAGCTCGTGGAGCCAGTCGAACTGGTCGCCACGCTGGACGACAGCGCCAACGCACGCGAAATGCGCGAACTGCTGGAAGAAATCGCCGGCCTGTCGGGCAAGGTCAGTCTGCTTGATAACGGCGACGATGCCCGCAAGCCTTCCTTCTCTATCGGTCGTCCCGGCTCGGCCGCACGCATCCGCTTCGCCGGCATCCCGCTGGGCCACGAATTCACCTCGCTGGTGCTGGCGCTGCTGCAAACCGGCGGCCATCCGCCCAAGCTCGAAGCGGAAGCCATCGAGCAGATCCACACCCTGCCCGGCGAGTTCCGCTTCGAGACCTACATCTCGCTGTCCTGCCAGAACTGCCCGGAGGTGGTGCAGGCGCTTAACCTGATGGCGGTGCTCAACCCCAATATCAGCCACGTAATGATAGACGGCGCGCTGTTTCAGGATGAAGTAAACCAGCGCCAGATCATGGCGGTGCCGAGCGTCTACCTCAACGGACTGCCCTTCGCCCAGGGGCGTCTCGGCGTCGCGGAACTCCTCGCCAAGCTGGACAGCGGCGCCACCGCGCGCGAAGCCGCCAAGCTCGACGGCAAGGATGCCTTCGATTTGCTGGTGGTCGGCGGCGGCCCGGCAGGCGCCGCGGCAGCCGTCTACGCGGCGCGCAAGGGCATCCGCACCGGCGTGGTCGCCGAGCGCTTCGGCGGCCAGGTGCTGGACACCCTGGGCATCGAAAACTTGATCTCGGTGCCGCACACCGAGGGGCCGAAGCTGGCGATGGCGCTGGAACAGCACGTCAAGGAATACGCGGTCGACATCATGAACCTGCAACGCGCCGAAGCGCTGAAACCCGCGCAGAACGGCGAATTGGCGGAAGTGCGCCTGGGCAGCGGCGCGGTGCTGAAAGCCAAGACCGTGGTGCTCGCCACCGGCGCCCGCTGGCGCGAAATGAACGTACCCGGCGAACGCGAATACCGCGGGCGCGGCGTGGCCTACTGCCCGCATTGCGACGGCCCGCTGTTCAAGGGCAAGCGCGTGGCGGTGATCGGCGGCGGCAATTCCGGGGTTGAAGCGGCCATCGACCTGGCCGGCATCGTCGCCCACGTCACCCTGCTCGAATTCGACAGCGCGATGCGCGCCGATGCGGTGTTGCAGAAGAAACTCCACAGCCTGCCCAACGTGACGGTGATCCTCAACGCCCAGACCAGCGAAGTGAGCGGCGACGGCAACAAGGTCGACGGCCTGCTGTACCTGGACAGACCAAGCGGCGAGAGCCGCCGCATCGAGCTCGAAGGGATTTTCGTGCAGATCGGCCTGCTGCCCAACACCGACTGGCTGAAAGGCACGCTCGCCCTCTCGCCGCGCGGCGAAATCGAGATCGACGCGCGCGGCCAAACTTCCGCGCCCGGCATCTTCGCCGCCGGCGATGCGACGACCGTGCCCTACAAGCAGATCGTCATCGCCATGGGCGAAGGCGCCAAGGCCAGCCTGGGGGCCTTCGATTACCTGATCCGCAGTTCGGCACCTGTTTAACGTTTATTGGCAAATGTGTGTACACAAGCTCCCTTTCCCGCAAGCGGGAGAGGGGGGGGCGCGACAGCGCGGGAGAAGGTGTTCTTGAAGTTTTAGGGAGAAATGGAATCAGGTGCGGCTACCCTTCGGTAAATTTAATGATATGGCGCCGGTCGCGTTTGGTCGGGCGCCCCTTGAGATCGAAGCCGACTGCTTCGGCTTTCAGCTGTGCCGCCAGCGCTTCGCGCGCCGCCCGACTTTCCTCGCTTTCGCGGTAGAGTTTGCTGGCTTCGCTGGC
>CALMWM010000589.1 GCA_937873435.1 uncultured Gallionellaceae bacterium | reverse complement strand
CAGCCCGGAAAGTACCGCCGAAACCGGCGTCGGGCCTTCGGCATGGGCGTCAGGTAGCCAGTTATGGAGCGGCGCCAATCCGACTTTGGTGCCGTAGCCGACCAGCAGGAAGACAAAAGCCAGCGACAACACCGTCGGCTCCAGTTCGCCCTTGACTGCTGCGAGATGCGTCCACAGCAGCGCAGTGCCGCCGGCACCGAGCACTTTTTCGGCGGCAAAATACAACAATATGGTACCGAACAGCGCCTGGGCGATGCCCACGCCGCACAGGATGAAATACTTCCACGCTGCCTCCAGGCTGGCCGGGGTGCGGTACAACGACACCAGCAGCACGGTGGTCAGCGTCGCCGCTTCCATCGCTACCCACAGGATGCCGAGATTGTTGGTCAGCAAGGCCACCAGCATGGTGCAGGTGAATAGCTGGTACATACTGTAATACAGGCGCAGGCGCGGGACGCTCAGCTTGCCGTGGTGCTGCTCGATGAGCATGTAGGGACGCGAGAACATCGCGGTGGTAAAGGCGACGAAAGCGGTCAGCGCCACCAGGAAGACGTTGAACGGATCGACGAAGAACAGTTCGTCCATCACCAGCATCGGCCCGCCGTCGATCACGCGCACCGTCAGCCAGGCCGCCGCGAGGAAGGTTGCGAAGCTCATCCAGGTGTTCAGCCCAGCCGCGTACTGGCGATGGCCGAACAGCGCCAGTACGATACCGCCGAGGAGGGGGATGAGGAGTACTAAAAAAATTTCCATATATATATAAATTCAGTGTTGAGTTTTTAGTGTTGAGTGTTTAGTTGATGTGCCGCTTCGCGGTAATTTTTTAGGTTAGATACGCGCTGCGCACCCGCAACTCAACACTAAACACTCAAAACTAAGCACTGCCCTTTCACTCTTCCTTGAGTTTTTCCATGTGTTTCAAATCCAGGCTATCGAAGGTCTCGCGGATCTGGAAGAAGAAGATGCCCAGGATCACCATGCCGACCAGTACATCCAGCGCTATCCCCAATTCGACCACCATGGGCATCCCGTAAGTGGCGCTGGTAGCGGCGAAGAACAGGCCGTTCTCCATCGCCAGAAAGCCGATCACCTGCGGCACCGCCTTGCTGCGGGTGATCATCATCAGGAACGACAGGAGCACGCACGCCATCGCGATGCCCAACGTGCTCTTGGCGATGGTGCTGGCCATCAGGGAAATCGGCGCGGCCAGATTGAAGGCGAAGATCACCAGCACGATGCCGAACAGCATGGTGGTGGGAATGTTGATCAGGGTTTCGACATCCCATTTGACGTTCAGCCTGCGTATCAGGCGGTGCAGCAGCCACGGCAGCAGCAGCACCTTGAGCAACAGGGTGAGCCCCGCCGAATAATAGAGGTGGGGCTGCGCGGTGGACCAGGCCACGACGAAGGTGCTCAGCGCGAGCAAGGCACCCTGCCACGCAAACAGGTTGATCAGCGACAGGATGCGGCGCTGCGCCAGCATGGCGAACGCGATCAGCAGCAGCAACGCCGCCAGCAGGTTGATGAATTGCAGGGTATAGCTCATCGGCATGTCATGCACCCAGCAGGAAGTGAATCAACAGGCCCAGCACGGCGAGCAGGAAGGCGGTGCCGAGGAATTCCGGTGCACGGAAGATGCGCATCTTGGCCGTCACCGATTCCAGCAAGGCCAGCCCTGCGCCCGCCAGCAACAACTTCAGCAGCAGCAACACGATGGCCAGCGGCAGCCCGGCCCAGTTGCCCACTTCGACAATGCCGTGCGGCAGGAACAGCGCGATGCCGATGGAGATATAGGCAAACAGTTTCAGGCTGCTGGCCCATTCGAT
>CALMWM010000588.1 GCA_937873435.1 uncultured Gallionellaceae bacterium | reverse complement strand
AACGAACTGCTGGAAACCCTGCTCGACATTTCCAAGCTGGATGCCGGTGTGATCCCCGTGGAAAAGGAAACGGTATCCGTCAATTCCATCCTGACGCGGCTGGACAACGAATTCCGCGCTTTGCTCGAATCCAAGGGGATCGAATTCAACGTTCACCCCTGCGCCGCCTGGGTAGAAACCGACCCCAATCTTTTGTCGATGGCCTTGCGCAACCTGCTGGCCAACGCCGCCAAATACACCGACAAGGGGAGAATCGTGTTCGGCTGCCGCCACCGCGGCAAATTCCTGGCGCTACAAATCTGGGATTCCGGAGTCGGCATCCCGGATGCCGAACTCAAGAATATTTTCCAGGAGTTTTACCAGGTCGGCGAGCAAGCGCGCGAAAAACGCCAGGGACTGGGGCTGGGGCTGGCCATCGTCGAGCGCGTCGTCAGTCTGCTCGGCCATAGTCTGAACGTGCGTTCAAAACTCGGGCGGGGATCGCTATTCGAAGTGCTGCTCCCGCTGTCGACTAGCGGAATACCCAGCCCGCCGAATGGGGAACTCGCCGCGATTGGCGAAAATCACGTGCGGGTAGCGGTCATCGAGGACGAGCCCGACATCCTCGAAGGCATCAAATACCTGCTGAACGGTTTCGGCTACAAGGTGACCGGCGCCACCTCCGCAGCCGCTCTGCTGGACAGCCTGGCGCAAAACCGGGAAGTTCCCGACATCATCCTCGCCGATTACCGGCTGGGGGAAGGCGCAACCGGTCACGATGCGATCTGCCTGATACGCGACCGGTTCGCGCGCGCCATCCCAGCCATCATGATCACCGGCGACACCACCCCGGATCGGCTGCGCGAAGCGGACAGCGGCAACATCAAACTGCTACACAAGCCCATCGACGCCGACAAACTGTTGTTCACGATCGAAAAGTCCCTGGCTAACCGTAAGTAAAAACAGTTTTAAGTGTTTAGTTGACGTCGCCGCGCCAAGCGCATCGGCATTTAGACCAGGCGCGAAGCGCATTCCTCAACTCAACTCAACTCAACACTAAACATTCAAAACTAAAAACTGTTTTCCTCCTCCCACTTAGTTTCCCTTGCCGATCGCGCTTTCACGTCCCGACAGGAGGTTGCGGATATTGCTCTGGTGACGCCAGATCAACAATATGGAGAGCGCCAGCGCGGCGCCGAACAAGGTCTTCGAGGGCAGCAGGAACCAGCCGTAAAGCGGCGCGCAGATGGCCGCGAGCAGCGCGGACAGCGAGGAGATGCGCCAGATCAGGGTTGCCGCCAGCCAGGTGGCGAGCAGCGCCAGGCCGAGCCAGCCGTTCAGCGCAACCAGGATGCCCAGCGCCGTCGCCACGCCCTTGCCACCGTAAAAGCCGAAAAATACCGGGTAGACGTGGCCGAGGAATACCGCAAGGGCGCAGGCGGCGATCGCATAGTCATCGAGTCCGAAATCCGCGGCGTAGCGCACTGCCAGCCACACCGCCAGCCAGCCCTTGGCGGCATCGCCGAGCAGGGTCAGCGCGGCCGCGGCTTTCTTGCCGGTGCGCAGGACATTGGTGGCGCCGGGGTTCTTCGAGCCGAAGGTGCGCGGATCGGGCAAGCCGAAGAGTTTGCTGGTGACGACGGCAAAGGAAATCGAGCCGATCAGGTAGGAAAGCAGGACAAAAACTATCGTGGTCATCTCTAATCACTTAAAATGGCGAACTTTTCGCCCAACCCCGCCATTTTACGGCAAAACCCGGTAGCCACGACATCCGCGCCATGGACAAAATTTTTCTCGACGAGGTCAGGCTCGACCTGATCATCGGAATTTACGACTGGGAACGCCAGGTTCCTCAGACCATCCAGCTGGATATCGAAATCGGGCTGCCGCACAGCCGCGCCGGTCAGAGCGACGACGTTGCCGATACCATCGACTACGGTGCGGTGGTGGCGCGCATCCGCGAAACCGTGTCGGAAAAGCATTTCAACCTGGTCGAGGCGCTGGCGGAACATGTCGCGCACCTGATCCTGCATGAATTCGGCGCCCCTTGGGCCAAGGTCAGGATTGCCAAGCTGGGCATGTTGCGCGGCGTGAAACGGGTGGGCATCACGATCGAACGCAGCGCCTGACGTGACCCCGGAAACGCTGGCCGCCGCCAGCCTGATCATCCTCTTCGCATTCGTGATTCGCGGCATTACCGGCTTCGGTTCGGGGCTGATCGCGGTTCCCCTGCTGGCGCACTTTCTCCCGCTGCAATTCGTCGTGCCGTTCATGCTGGTGCTCGATGTCAGCGCCGCCGGTGCCTTGCTGGGCGGACAGGGACGCAGCCGGGTCAACTGGGGCGAGATCAAACCGCTGTTGCCTTTCGGCGTTAGCGGGGTGCTGTTGGGAGTCGGGCTGTTGATGAACACGCCGAAAACCCCGTTGTTGCTCGGGCTGGGCGCGTTCGTGCTGATTTTCGGGGTACGCAACCTGTTCGACATTCACGGCGAGAAACCGATCTCGCGCTGGTGGGCGATTCCGGCAGGACTGACCGGCGGCACGGTGGGCGCCTTGTTCGGCACCGGCGGACCGCCGTATATCGTCTATCTGTCGCACCGCCTGCACGACAAGGCTGAGTTGCGTTCGACCTTTTCCGGCTTGTTCATGATCGAAGGCGGCTTGCGCGTCGCGACTTTCCTTGCCAGCGGGCTGCTGTTGCAGGAACACATGGCGATAGCGTTGCTGATGGCCTTGCCGGTAATGGCGCTGGGGCTATATGTAGGGCATCATATCCATCTCGGCATTTCCCGGCAGCATATGATGAGAATGGTCGGATTGCTGCTGGTAGGCAGCGGCATTTCCCTGATCTGGAAATCGCTGGGATAGGAGCTATATTTAGAAATTGCATTCAGCCCTCACACGATGAATTTCGACGAAAACCTTTCTCACCGCAAAATCTGGCCGGCTGTCGTTTTGGTCGTCACCTTCGCTTTTGTCGCGGCGTTTGCGCTCAATCTCAAGCACGGCTACGACGAAAGCCTGGCGGGGGCCACGGCAACTAGCCAGAACCTGGCACTGGTGCTGGAACAACATGCTGCCGCGACGATCCAGAAAGCCGATCTGGTGGTGGATCATATCGTCGACGAGTTCTCTCCCCAAGCGGGAAAAGACCTGTCCGATGCCGAAAAAGCCAACGCCTACCTGGCTGAACTGCTTCATGCCCTGCCGGAAATGAAGTCCCTGCGCATCATCAAGGCCAACGGCTACACACTTGCCGACGCCAGCGGCACAATTTCTTCAAACTTTTTCGGCGATCGCCGTTTTTTTATCCGCCATCGCGACAACCCTAACCTCGGCCTGGAAATCTCCGGTCCGCTGCAAGACCCCATCCTTCCCGGCTGGAGCATCGTTCTCAGCCATCGCATGAGCAATCCGGACGGCAGTTTTGCCGGCATTGTCGCCGCGACCATCGGGCTGGAGTTTTTCGAGAAATTTTACGGTTCGCTCAATCTGGGTCAAAACACCAGCCTCACCCTGCTCAACGAGCAGCGCGTGATCCTTGCCCGCTTTCCGGTCGACAACAGCCTGCGCGGCAAGTCGCATCCGTGCACGCAACTAGAGGCGCGGCTGTTGCAAGGTTCCAGCGCCGGCACTTACACTACCGAGTCGGAACTCGACCATGTGGAACGCATCGTCAGCTACCAGAAAATCGGCAACCAGCCGCTTTTCGCGATTGTCGGCATCGCTAAAAAGGACTCCCTGGCCGAATGGCGCCGCAATGCGCTGATCGACAGCGCCGCGCTGATATTCCTGATCGTTACCGTGGCGTTCCTTTCGCTGGGGATGCTGCGCCGCTACCGGCACGAACGGGAAACCAGCAAACAACTACACGCCGCCTCGTTTTACGCGCGCAACCTGATCGAAGCGAGTCTCGATCCGATTGTCACCATCAGCCCCGACGGGAAGATCACCGACGTTAACCGATCCGCCGAGCACATCACCGGCGCGCCGCGCGAGCAATTGACCGGCAGCGATTTTTGCGATTACTTCACCGAACCGGCCAAAGCCCGCGAGGTTTACCGGAAAGCCTTCGCCGACGGCTTCGTGCGCGATTATCCGCTCGCCATCCGCCACCCCGCCGGTCATATCACCGATGTGCTGTACAACGTCACCGTGTACCGGGACGAAACCGGCGAGGTGCAGGGCGTATTCGCCGCTGCGCACGACGTGACCGAAAGCCGCCGTTCCGAACATATGCTGGAATTCGAGAACCATGCGCTTTCGATCACCAGCGGCAGCCCGCCGTTGAGCGCCACGCTGGAAATCCTGTGCCTGGGCATGGAAAAAATCCTCGAAGGCGAACTGTGTTCCATCCTGTTGTTGGATGACGATGGCCGCCACTTGCGCCACGGCGCCGCACCCAGCCTGCCGGAAGCCTACAACCGGGCCTTGGACGGCGTAACCATCGGCCCTGCGGTCGGTTCCTGCGGCACCGCCGCCCATACCGGACGCCAGGTTATCGTCGCCGACATCGCCAATGACCCGCTGTGGGCAGACTACAAGGAGCTCGCCCTTAGCCACGGCTTGGCGGCTTGCTGGGCAACCCCGATCTATTCGGCGACGGGCGATGTGCTCGGTACCTTTGCCGTTTACACGCGCAAGCCCTACCAGCCGACTTCATTCGACTTGCAGGCTACCGGCCGCGCCGCGCACTTGGCCAGTATCGCGATACAGCGCAAGCGCACCGACGAGGCGCTACAGAATCTCAATGAAACCCTGGAACATCGCGTAGCCGATGAAGTCGCCAAGAACATGGAACAGGAACGGATGCTCATCCAGCAATCGCGCCTCGCCGCGATGGGCGAGATGATCGGCAATATTGCGCACCAGTGGCGCCAGCCGCTGAATGCGCTCGGCCTGCTGCTCTCCAACATCAAGGACGCACACGATTTCAACGAACTCGATGCGACGACGATAGCGCAGTCGACCGCCAAAGGACGGCAACTCATCAACAAAATGTCGACCACCATCGACGACTTCCGCAACTTCTTCAAGCCCAACAAGGAAAAAACCGCCTTCAGCCTGAACCAGAGTATTCAGAGCACGCTCGACATTCTCTCGGCCAGCTTGCGCAACCACAATGTCGCGACGCAAATCGAGGCAGGGGAAGATGTGGTCGCCTTCGGGTTTCCCAATGAATATTCGCAAGTGTTGCTGAACATCATCAACAATGCCAAGGACGCATTGGCCTCCAACAAGGTTGGCAACGGATTGATCCACATCCGCATCGCCCGTAGCGGCGACCAGGCCAGCATCAGCATACGCGACAACGCCGGCGGCATCCCCGCCGACATCCTGCTGAAGATCTTCGACCCTTATTTCACCACCAAGGAAAAGGGTACCGGCATCGGCCTTTACATGTCCAAGATGATCATCGAGGACAGCATGAACGGCCGGATCGAAGCGCGCAATGTCGAGGGCGGCGCGGAGTTCACGGTAACCTGCCCGCTGGCGGAATAGCCGTGGGCGATGAACTGCTGAGCGAATGGCTCAACCAGCACAGCGGCTGGTTTACCCGCGCCGGGCGCCGCCTGGAGAAATTCCGCAGCCGCTTCCAGGAAATAGAAGTCTACGAGACGCCGGATTTCGGGCGCCTGTTCCGCCTCGACGGCAGTTTCATGAGCTCGGAACGCGACGAGTTCTTCTATCACGAAAATCTCGTCCATTTGGCCGCCGTTACCCACCCCGACCCGAAAACAGCCTTGATCATCGGCGGCGGCGACGGCGGTTCCGCCAAGGAATTGCTCAAGCATCCCGGCATCGAGAAAATCGTCATTGCCGAGCTGGACGAAGGCGTTCTGGCGATCTCCCGCCAATACCTGCAAGCCGTGCATCGCGGCGCGCTCGATCACCCCAAAGTGGAGATCCATATTACCGACGGACTGGCCTATGTGCGCGATTGCCGGGACAGCTTCGACCTGATCGTGCTCGATCTCACCGACCCCGGCGGCCCGGCGGAGCCGCTTTACAGCGTGGAATTCTACAGCGCCTGCCGGGCTCGGCTGGCACCGGGCGGCGCACTGACGCTGCATGTCGGCGCGCCGGTAGCGCAAGCGCTGCGCTTTCGCGACACCATCCGTGCGCTGCGTACGGTGTTCGGCATCGTGCGCCCCTATACCCTGCACATCCCGCTGTACGGTGCACTATGGGGCATGGCCTGCGCGGCGGACAGCCTCGATCCGCTGCAACTACAAACCGCCGAGGTGGATCGGCGCTTACGCGAACGCGGCATCGCGGATTTGCGCTATTACAACGGCGACACCCACCAGGCTGTGCTGGCGCAGCCGAATTTCCTGCGCAAATTGCTGGAAGATCGAGAGAATTGAAAAG
>CALMWM010000587.1 GCA_937873435.1 uncultured Gallionellaceae bacterium | reverse complement strand
GGCAAAAATTGAGTGGCCTTCCTTGCCTTCATCCGAAACCGGTTCTTCGCCGCCAGAAGACATCGCCAGCACCGAACGTCTGTTGAGTATCCTGTCGCGATCCGGGGCTTTCACTGAAACAGAAACCTTTTCCTCGCGTGTCAGCGAGCCGGAAAAGCAGCTATCCGAAACCAGAATCACCTGGTTGGCTTGAATATTCTTCAAGAATTTCGAGATGTCTGTGTTGGAAATCCAGTTTGCAGCGCTTTTTACCGAAGCGTCGACGGGAATCCAGTAGCCCATATTGGTATCATCCATCAGGTAACCGTGACCGGCATAGACCACCAGCACGCTATCACCGGGGCGGGTTTCCGATCCGAGCTGATTCAAGGCGCTCACCACGTCCGATTTCTTGGCATCGCGAACAATCCGCACCTCATAGCCAAAACGCTCTTGAAGAATCCGTCCGATGTCCGTCACATCCGAAATGGGGGTTTCCAGGGGAGGAATAGGAGTGAGATAGCCGTTGTTGCCGAACAACACCGCAAGCTTGCGCTGCTTAGGCGGGGGGAGGGAAACTTTCTCGGCGGCCGGGGACGGCACACTTGCAATGGGCGCTTTTTCTGCAATAGCAGCAACCGCCGGCTTCATTTCTGCCTTGGCGACAGAATCTGCTTTAGATTGGGGAGCCAGGTCTGCATCTTTTTTCGTGACCACACGAATACAAACTTCATCAGGCTTTGGATCACCCGCCGGACACTCCTTGACGTCTGCAGCGGCTGGATTCTTCTTGAGTTCTTCCAGTGCCTCCCGGTATAGCTGGGTTCTGGATTGATGGCGCTTCATCTCGATGGCTCTGAACGTATTCAGTATCGGCGCCATGATAAAAGGCCTCTGGAATACTTGAGCCAAATGAATAGGCGGCTCGGCAGCAAACACCTCCCCCATGAACTGCGCCAAGCCGGCAAACAGCACGGCGAACAGCGAAATTTTCCCATACCGGGAAAAAGAACGAGGATTCTTCATTTGATGGTGCTCCTGTGTAATTTACTGTCGCGACGAACTGCCCCTGGGCGATCAAAGAGAGCTTGCTCATCGAGATCCTGGATGGTCGACGGAGCCTCCTTTGGCTTGGCTGCAACTGGTTTTCTCATTGCACCGGCTGAGTACGTACTTTGACGCGTTGGTACGGGGGCGGTGTTTTTATATTCCATCATTTCGCGCTGTTCCCGCGTGCGATTTTGTTGCAGGTGTGTTTCGATAGCCTGAATCGCCGGAGGGGACACCACCATGCCTCCTTGCTGCGCCATTGCCGCAAAAGGTACCAGCAATCCAGCGCAGAGCGCGACGAACAACATTTCATTTGCTCTCATTGCAGCTTCCTCGTTAGCAGCCCAGGCCAATCTTGATCCCAACAACAATTATGTGTGTAGCCTGGGACAATAACAAACGTGGCGAATGGCATCCTGCCCTGTATCTTTTTGACGTAAGCCGGCGGAACGATCGTATCTTTTTCGCCGACCAAGTGCATCTGTCGAATCTGCGATAGTGCCCCGATAAAATCCATCGGATTCAGCGACCCCTGCAATGGGCTGATCTGCTGGAATGCCGCCCATGCTTCAATATCCAGCGGCGCGGCCACAGTAATCAAGCTATCCATATCGGCACGCCGTGCTGCAACCAATGCGGCAAGCACCCCTCCCCCGGAAAACCCGATTAACCTTATCCGGCGTGTGCGGCTGGCAGTTTTAGCCCTGTCGATAATGCCATCGGCAGCTTCAATCACCATCGGCGAAAACCGCTCGGTTGTCCAGTACTTATAGTGACATGAAGCCAGTTCGGCCTCGTCGAGATACTGGCAGGGACGTGCCATATAAAGTATCGGATGATGCCCATCACTGCTCGCTAGCATCAGACCTAGCGGATTCAAGGGAGTAGGATCTCGCGGAGGATGAGTCGAGGAACTCCACGGCGCACCGTCGCCTTCAATATAGACAGTAAGAACATCGTTGCCAAGCAGGTTAGCGCTTCGGAATGTAGCTAGGGAAAACGGCCCCGCTACTTCCTTCCGGAATTCAAACCCTGCCTTCGCGGCAATATCCATGGCCTTTTCCTGCGGAGAAAGCCACGGCTGCACGGAACAAGCTTGCAACATCGATCCGAGCAACAAAAAAGCCGCGCTGATTAGCGCGGCTTTCCGGTATTGCAACATCAGCCAACGAACTTAGAAGCGATAGCCGATATTTGCCATGAACGTATAGTTTTTCGAATCGGCACGACCAAATTCCTCGGTGTACGCAACGCCGCCGGACAGCGCGCCCTTGGAAAACAGGTTGGCACCAACACTCCCCACCCATGCATCGTTATCCAGAGAGGCCGGTTGAATCCCGCCAGTGGAAACCTTCAGGTCGCGGACATAGGTAAGGCTGGCATACGGCATGATGCCTTTAAGCCAATACCCCACTTGACCACCCAGGCGAAGTTGCTCCATCTTGTTAGTGGTTGCCACTTTTTCTTCAGCGGCGATGTAATTGGCCTTGCCCGTGAGTTGCCAATCACTGATCCAGTAATTCGCATTCAGGTTGAGTGCAAAAAAGTTACGGTTGTAACCCTGAGTCGTTGTTACGCCGCTGGCTCGGGTATCGACATCGCCCTCGGCATAACCATACGCACCATCCACGCTGAGGATGTCGCTGAGTTGGTAGCTGGCATAGGGTGCCACCATCCAGCCGGTGCTGACCAGACCCGAGTTGGTAAGACCGGGAAACTTGAAATCAAGCGCTACACGGTCATAACCAGCGCTGACGCCGGCAACAAATTTATCGGAAACACGGTAATCGACACCACCGATGGCGTTGGTGACATAACCGTCGAACATGCTGGCGGTTGCACTGCTGCCGATCGTGGTATCGGATGCGTTGACCCATGCATTGAACTTGGAAGGCGCATCACCTGCGGCCATGCCTTTTTCGTTGCCGAGAGAGACCCGCATCGGTGCGCCAGGAGCATTCGGCGCACGCGACGAGAAAATGTTGCTGATGACATTGGAAATGATGGTCGCCTGCTGGATCGAGGTGGCACGCTGGATTTGTGGCACAACGGCAGTGCTGATGGTCTCGGTGACGGTTTTGGCAATGGCCGCAGGAACCGTCGGAGTGGACGAGGGTGCGGCGACGGTCACATTGGTGCCGGGAATGGTAAGAGGCATGCCGGCAGCAGCGGCAATTGCAACCCCTGCGCCAAGAGATGCGGCGGTAGTAGTGTACCCCGCCGCGCTTAACGCAGTCACCATGTCAGTTGCGCATGTTGTGATATTGGTGGAATTTATGCTGGGATAGGTTCCGAGCCCGAGACATCCTGCCGACGATTGCAGGACGCTGTTGTACACGGTGGTGTATGCGGAGACCTGGGATGAGGTAGCCAAATCACTGTATGCGGTTTGAAGAATCTGCACATCGGAAGCGGTAAGGCCTGCGATAGTAGGATTTTGCGTTATGTAACTCACAACGGCTTGACCAAAGCTCTGAATTTGCGAGGCCGTAACGGTCGCAGCGTTGGCTGACGCCGCGCCAAAAATGCCGGCTACGGCCAGTGAACAAAGTAAACTTTTTTTCATGGTAACTCCCCTTAGAAAACACAATAGAACATTTGAAATCTTACAAAATGCTTACCCCAAAATAATCTTACAGCCGCCCATGCCAGTCAATAGGGATTTGGTTTGAAATTTACAAGCGCTCATAGATGCTTACTTTCTGCCAAATCACACAAACGAGAATAGTGTTCGACGACTGCTTTAGCATCGTCATTGTTTGGATGCTTGGCAGCGATATCCGCCAATACTTCGCGAATTTTTTGCAGCTGTTTGAGTTCGAACAGGCCTGACAGCAAATACAGCTCGGGGGTGAAATCATCGGCAGAAATATCCTTGCGCATTGCGGCATAATTATCCTCAAGCGACTTGATTTTTTCCGGCGTGGCCATTGCACGAACCAGCACCATTCCTGTTCGGCTTTTTATGTCTGGCGATGGCGTTCTAACCAGTTGTTTCACCAGCATAAGCGGCAGTTGTTTCACTTCAGGCTTTAATGTGGAACTTTTGCTCTCGGTGGCTCCGACCTCCAGCTGCCCCGCACCCTGCCACGTCTCCTGACGTCCGCCATCGAAATAGACCAGTTGCAGATGGGCATCCTGGCTTAGTTTCAGTTTGTCGCCGACCCGAACTTTGGTAAAAGCAACAGCTGGTTTTCCGCTATCTTTATCGCTGGAAAAAACCACTCCGCCTTGGGATTTAGTAAGCATTCCCACATCCATGGACAATGCCGTGGTTTCCAAGCTGAGAAAGGTTAATGCAGCAACAAAAATCCTTCCCAGCATCATAAAAATCTTTGACATGTCATGATTCCTTTTCGGTTTATCGGGATACTCGTTGATGCAAATCTAATAATCATTTAACTCTAGGAGATAAAGATTGCTTTGACAACATATCGTTTACACCACTCAACTCTTCCGAATCGCCGACTTAGGGCGGAATGCCTTGAGAACTTCCTCGTGGGTTTCCAGATAAGTCCCGCCGATCAGGTCGATGCAGTACGGCACCGCGGCGAAAATACCATCCAGGGTTTCCTTGATGGCCTTGGGCTGTCCTGGCAGGTTCAAGATCAGACATTGTTTACGCACCACGCCAACCTGGCGTGAAAGCATCGCGGTTGGCACATATTTCATACTCACCGCCCGCATCTGCTCGCCGAAACCCGGCAACACTTTTTCCGCTACCGCTAGCGTGGCTTCTGGAGTTACGTCGCGCGGCGCCGGACCGGTGCCGCCAGTGGTCAAAATCAGACAGCAACCCTGATCGTCGGCTAGTTGGCGCAAGGTCGCTTCGATCTCGAGCTGTTCGTCTGGAATCATCCGTGTCACCGCACGCCACGGGGTCC
>CALMWM010000586.1 GCA_937873435.1 uncultured Gallionellaceae bacterium | reverse complement strand
TCGACTTTGTTTTATTTGCTTGTGGGTGCGGTAGCAATGGCCTTCGTCGCCGGCGTAGGGATTTTCTGGGCAATCCGGAGCAGCCAGTTCGACGATCTCGAAGGCCCGGCCCAGCGGATTCTGATGGACGACGATGATCCCTTGATTCCGCGTTACCGGTTGAACGAGAAGCGGGATTGAATTAGAATCCCCCTGTTATTGGCGGGGATTAAAAGATTTTTACTGAAATTTATTTAAGGAGAGCAGGATGGACAAGATGGTTATGCCGATGGTTATTCTTCTGATGGTTATTTCTTACGTGAGCTTCTTCTCGGTTATCTTGGGATAATCTTGATAGCGTACCAAAAACAAAGGCCGGCATTAGCCGGCCTTTGTTTTTCCTGAAACCCTAACGTCAAGCCGTTTCAGCAGCAATCGTCGTCTTGATTTTCTGCATGGCTTTTTGCTCAATCTGGCGTATCCGTTCTGCAGAAACGCCGAATTCATCCGCCAAATCATGCAATGTCGCGGTGTCGTCGACAAGCCAGCGCGCTTCGACTATGCGCCGACTGCGTTCGTCCAGGCTGGCTAATGCCATCGCTAAACCGCGATCGCGCAAACGCTCGATCTGTTCGGTAGCCAATAGCTCGCTGGGCTCGGCATCCGGCGAGGCCAGGTAGGCTATCGGCCCTGCATAATCGTCGTCATCGTCGGAATTCGTTTCCATGGCGATATCCTGACCGGAAAAGCGGGTTTCCATTTCCACCACTTCTTCCGGTTTGACACCAAGCTGGCGCGCCATGCTATCCACCTCATCCGGGCTGAGCGTGCCGAGATTCTGCTTCATGCTGCGCAGGTTGAAGAACAACTTGCGCTGCGCCTTGGTAGTGGCAATTTTCACAATGCGCCAGTTGCGCAGGATAAATTCGTGAATTTCGGCGCGTATCCAGTGAACTGCGAAGGAAACCAGGCGAATGCCGCGTTCGGGATCGAAGCGTTTGACCGCTTTCATCAGGCCGATATTGCCTTCCTGAATCAGGTCGGCCTGTTGCAGGCCATAGCCGAGATAGTTGCGCGCGATGCTGACGACCAAGCGCAAGTGCGAAAGCACCAGCATCCTGGCGGCACCCACGTCACCTTCGTTCTTGAGCTGGCGTCCCAGTGCGGTTTCTTCTTCGGCACTCAACATCGGAATCGCCTTAACCGCCTGAATATAGCTCTCCAGATTGCCGCCGGCGGAAGGAAAGGGCATAGCCATTACAGCATTGGTCATATTGATTTACCTCCTTGCGTTGAATTCTAGCACTCGGCGAGTGAGAGTGCTAGAGCTGGAGAAAGTTCAGTGTGGTTCGACTTCGCGCAGGTGGCGTCCGACCGACAGGTAGGCTCCCAGCCAGCCGAGCAGCGCGCCGAAGATAAGCAGGCCGGCGATGTCTGTCGTTGAGGGAAGCGTAAGAAGGAAACTGAAACTGTAAAGATCGGTGAGTTTGCCTACGTTGTCGTTCAGCAAGTGAAAAGTGATCGCGACTATTGCCCACGCGAGAATTCCGCCGCAAAGGCCTTGCAGCGCGCCATGATAAAGAAAAGGACGGCGCACGAACGGGTCGGTTGCGCCGATCAGTTTGCTGACCTCGATTTCGTCGCGTGCCGAGAGGATTTGCAGGCGGACGGTGTTGCCGGTAATCACGACCAATGCGAAACCGAGCAGTATCGCAAGTATCAGGACGGCCTTCTGCCCTAAGCCCAGCAGCGCCTCCAGACGCTTTGCCCAAGCCTCGTCGAGCAGCGCAGCATCTACCTTGGGGAGCGCTTGTAGTTCCTTCTGCAGGCGGACTATGCTTTCGGCGTCGTGGTGGGTGGAACGCACCGTGAATATATCGGGTAGCGGATTCTTTTCCAGCCCGGCGGTAATCTCGCCAAGACCGACATCCTTGTTCAACTCCTGCAACCCTTGCTCGCGTGAGATGAAGCGAACCTCTGCGATGTCCGCGTACTTTTGCAAACGCGCCCGTATATCGTCGATTGCACTGCTATTCGCGGAAGAAGCCAGCACCAGGGTGATCTGCGGTTCGCCGTGGGCCAGACTCGCAAGGTCGTTGACGTTTTTCAACAGGGCATACAGCCCGGCGGGCAGACTTAAGCTGACAGCGATAACCAGCATGGTCAGAAACGTGGCGACCGGGGTGCGGGCAAATTGACGGAGTACCAGAGCCGCAGCCTGGCGGTGATGGATCAGCCAGATCCTCATGCTGCCAACGCTCCATGATTAAGGGTCAGCAAACGCGCCTTCCATTCTCGTGCAGCGGTCGGATCGGGCGTGGCGATCAGGATGGTGACGCCGACCTGATTGAAGGATTTGAACATCTCCAGAATATCGTGAGCGTAATTGGCATCCAGGTTGCCGGTGGGCTCGTCGGCCAGCAGGATGGACGGGCGGTTCACGATGGCGCGGGCGATGCACAAGCGCTGCTGCTCGCCGCCCGAGAGCGCGACCGGAAATGCTTTTTCGCGGTTGAGCAGGCCGACCTTGTCGAGTGCGGCGCGCACGCGCCTGGCACCTTCCGTAGGGTCGAAACCGGCAATATGCAGGGGCAGCATGACGTTTTCGAATGCGGTGCGATTGAACAGCAGCTTGTGATCCTGAAAAACCAGCCCGACGTTGCGGCGCAGGTAAGGCACGGCGGTGCGGCTCATCTTGCCGATATTCTGTCCGTTCACTACGACGCTGCCGCTACTGGGTGTCTCAATCGCGGCTATCATCTTCAGCAACGTGCTTTTGCCGGCGCCGGAATGTCCGCTGACGAAGGCCATTTCACCGGCCTCGATGGTAAACGTGACATCGCGCAGCGCTTCGAAGCCGCCGGGAAAACGTTTGCTGACTTGGCTGAAGCTGATCATTGAATTACTTGAATAAAGCGTCGGCGAATTCCCCTGCGACGAACGGACGCAGGTCGTCGATGCGTTCGCCGACGCCGATAAAACGTACCGGCACCGGGCAGGTTTTGGCGATAGCGGCAATCACCCCGCCCTTGGCGGTGCCGTCGAGCTTGGTAAGCACCAGTCCGGTCAGCCCCAGCGCGTCGCCGAACGATTTGACCTGTGCCAATGCGTTCTGGCCGGTGTTCGCGTCGAGCACCAGCAGCACTTCATGCGGCGCACTCGCCTCGGCCTTGGTGATCACCCTTTTGATCTTCTTCAACTCTTCCATCAAATGTAACTGGGTCGGCAGGCGTCCGGCGGTATCTGCCAGCACGATGTCGATGCCGCGCGCATGGGCGGCCTGGATCGCATCGTAAATCACTGCGGCGGCATCGTTGCCTTCCTGGCTGATCACCGTCACGTTGTTGCGTTCGCCCCAGGTTTGCAATTGCTCGCGCGCCGCAGCGCGAAAAGTGTCGCCGGCGGCGAGCAACACCGACTTTCCCTGCGCCTGGAAATACTTGGCGAGCTTGCCGATGGTGGTGGTCTTGCCGGCGCCGTTTACACCCGCCAGCATGATCACAAAAGGTTTGTGGCCGCTGATGTCCAGCGGTTTTTCCAAAGGTAAAATCAGCGCCGACAGCGCATCGTGCAGCGCGGCCTGCAATTGTCCGGCCTCGCTCAAGCCCTCGCGCTTGACGCGTGCGCGCAGGTCGTCGAGCAGCGCCTGGGTGGCGCCGACGCCGACATCGGCGGTGAGCAAGATGGTTTCCAGCTCTTCGTAGAGTTCCTCGTCGATCTTGGCGCCGCCGCCGAGCAGCCCGGAAAGCTTTTGCCCGAGATTGTCGCGGGTGCGCGCCAGTCCCTGGCGCAGGCGCTCCGACCAGCTGGCTGGTTTTTCCTCGACAACTTCGGTTTTCGCGGATTTGAAGAAACTTAGCATGGGCGTGGTGGTCTGAACGTGGGCTATAATTTGCAATTACGCTATTTTAGGCGATAAGGAGGTTTTGTGCAGCGCAACTTAATGATCGCCCTCTGGTGCCTGGTGTTGTTGATTCCGTTGCCGGCCTCGGCTGGCACCTACGAATTCAGGCTGGACAACGGCATGAAGCTGATCGTCAAAGAGGATCACC
>CALMWM010000585.1 GCA_937873435.1 uncultured Gallionellaceae bacterium | reverse complement strand
CCTGGATATAGCCAGGCAGTTGATTGATGTCGCCAAGGATGCGGGCGCCGATGCCGTGAAGTTCCAGAAGCGCAGCATCGAGTTCGTCTACACCAGGGAAATGCTCGATTCCCCACGCGAGAGTCCATGGGGAAAGACCCAGCGCGCACAGAAGGAGGGCCTGGAGTTCGGCGTCGAGGAATACCGCGAAATCGACCGTTATTGTCGCGAAAAAGGAATCGAATGGTTTGCCTCCGCGTGGGATCTGGAAAGCCAGAAGTTCCTGCGACAGTTCAACGGAAAGTACAACAAGATCGCTTCGGCCATGCTGGTGCATGAGCCTCTCCTAAGCATGGCGGCGGAAGAGAAAAAGCACACTTTCATCTCCACTGGCATGAGCAAGGTGGAATATCTCGACCGTGCCGTTGCCATTTTCAAGGAAGCGGGCTGTCCCTTCGAATTGATGCACTGCATTTCCACCTACCCGATGGCCGATGAGGATGCCAACCTTAACCGCATTAAAACACTGCGCGAGCGCTACGGTTGCAATGTCGGTTACAGCGGCCATGAGGTCGGCTTGGCGGTGTCCTATGCTGCAGCGGCGTTGGGTATCACTTCATTGGAGCGGCACATCACCCTGGACCGTGCCATGTATGGCTCAGATCAATCCGCTTCGGTGGAGCCTGCCGGCTTCCGCATGTTGGTGGGTGCTGTGCGCAAGATCGAGAGGGCCATGGGGAATGGTGAATTGGAGATGAATCCCAAAGAAGTCGGCGTCGCGCAGAAGCTGCGCGCGCATATACCGCTTGAGAGCCAGGGGCAGGTTTAATTACCCTCGCAATAATGAAAACGGCTATTCAAAACGACTTTCAGAGTGCCTTGGCCGTCCACCAGTTGCTGGCAGGAGATGAAGCCCTTCATGCTCAACTTGAGGAGTTGGCGGGTTGGTGCCTAAATGCTTTGCGACGGGGCGGCAAGATATTTTTTGCAGGCAATGGCGGCAGCTTTGCCGACGCGCAGCATCTGGCAGCAGAGTTCGTCTCCCGCCTCCAGTTCGACCGCGCGCCATTGCCTTCGATCGCCCTCGCCACCAACAGTTCTTCGTTGAGTGCTATCGGCAACGATTATGGCTACGATCAGATTTTCGCTCGCGAATTGCGTGCCTTGGCCGGTGCCGACGATGTTTTCATACCGATTACCACCAGCGGTAACAGCTATAACATTCTTGCAGCGGTAGCGGTAGCGCAGGAACTCGCCGTTCGCACCATGGGATTTACTGGTGAGGGCGGTGGCAAGTTGGCGGTCGTCTGTCCCTGTCTGCAGGCACCTTCTTCACGTACCGAACGCATTCAAGAGTGCCACATTCTCTTGGGGCACATTCTGTGTGGCTTGGTGGAACATGCCTATTTTAAGCGAGAAACCCCATGAGCGATGAGCTAAATTGCCGTAGCCTGCTTGGCGTTATGGAAGGGCGCCTGTTGCCCAAATACCGTGGGCGCTACCAGGCGCATCCGGTGGGCTATTGGCAGGATGAGTTTTCCAGGGCTGCGGAATTTGGGCTGGACTGTATTGAATTCATCCTCGACTTCAGCGACGCTGAACTCAACCCCCTGCTGCGAACTGATGGGTCGGAGGAACTTCTGGCTCTGATCGAGAAATCCGGCGTGAAAGTGCGCACCGTGTGTGCCGACTACTTCATGGAAGTGCCTCTGCACCACGCGGACGAGTCGATAGCTGGGCAAAGCCAAGTTGTGCTGGGGCGCTTATTGAAACACGGCAAGAAGCTTGGTTTGAGCGATATCGTCATTCCCTGCGTGGATCAGTCCTCCATGAGTGAGAGGGCGACCATGGATCGCTTCGTGGCGAGGCTCTCTCCCATGCTCTGTGAAGCGGAGTACGCGGGCATCAACCTCTCACTGGAAACCGACCTGGCGCCGCAACCCTTCGCGGAGTTGCTGGCCCGCTTCGACTCCCGTCGCGTGACTGTCAATTATGATACCGGCAACAGCGCGGCTTTGGGCTTCGACCCTGCCGAAGAACTGGCCTGCTATGGTGAACGCATTTCCGATATTCACATCAAGGATCGCCAACGGGGCGGTGGCTCGGTGATGCTGGGTAGCGGCGATGCCCAATTCGAGCGTTTTTTCGAAGCATTACGACCACTGGATTACGTTGGCCCTTTTATCATGCAGGCGTACCGGGATGATGAAGGCTTGACGGTATTCCGGCAACAACTGGACTGGGTGCGCCCGCACTTGGCACACTGGCTGGGCAGGAATAATTGATGAGCGGCGGAGTCATCGCCATCATCCCCGCCCGCAGCGGTTCCAAGAGCATCCGGGACAAGAACCTGTCCCTTCTGGGAGGGTACCCCCTGCTGGCCTACAGCATTGTGGCAGCGAAACTATCCCGACGCATCGAACGAGTGCTGCTTTCCACGGATTCGGAGCTATATGCAGAAATTGGCAGGCGTTACGGAGCCGAGGTTCCCTTTCTTCGTCCAAAGGAATTTTCCGGCGATAAATCCAATGACCGGGAGTTCATGGCCCATGCCATAACTTGGCTGCAAGATCATGAAGGTGGCGTGCCGGAATTCTGGGTACATCTGCGGCCCACTACTCCCTTGCGTGACCCGGAACATCTCGATGCTGCAGTGGCCATGCTGGAGGGCCGCCCAGAAGCCACCGCGTTGCGTTCTGCCCATCCTTCACCGGAGTCACCCTTCAAATGGTTCCGCCGCAGTGATGAAGGCTACCTGATGGCGCTGACCACGGACGATACCCACCTCGATAGTTTCAATAGACCCCGGCAGGGTTATCCGATGGTCTTCATTCCGGATGGCTATGTGGATGTCGTGCGTGCTTCCTTCGTGCTTCGCTCGTCTCTCCTGCATGGAGATCGAGTGCTGGGGTTCGAGTCACCTTTCTGCACGGAAGTGGATTCGGTCGAAGAACTGGAATTGTTGGAGTTCCAATTGCGCAAGCATGGTTCTCCTCTGCTGGATTATCTCAAACTTCACTGGAAGAATTAAATCATGGCTGGTTACGGATTCAACCATGTCCCTCAAGCGGTTCCCCGCGTCGAGACGGAGTATCGTCGCATTGCCACCTCCATCCCGGTACCGGAGAGCATTCCCCTGCTGGAGCGGCTTTACGCCACCGAGTCCCGCGCCATGCACGGCCAGTTGCCAGTGGTGTGGGATCGGGCGGAGGGCTTCCAGGTATTCGATGCCTGGGGCAACCGCTGGATTGATTTTACCAGCACCATCTTCGTCGCCAATGCCGGCCACGGCAACCCGCGTATCGTGGAAGCCCTGCGGCGCGTTCTGGACAAGCCTTTGCTGCATACCTACACCTATGCTTCTCAGGAGCGGGTGGATTACATTGATGCCCTGATTCGCGCCACACCACCACAGTTCGAGAAAGCCTTTTTGCTTTCCGCCGGTACAGAGTCCACTGAATGCGCTCTCAAGCTTATGCGTCTGCACGGGCAGGAAACTGGCAAGCGCCGGGGCGGGGTACTCTGTTTCGAGGGCAACTGGCACGGACGTACCCTGGGAGCCCAGATGCTGGGCTGGAACCCGAAACAGAAGGAATGGATCGGTTATCTTGATCCCAATATCTTTCACCTGCCTTTCCCTTACCCTTGGCGGCATGAAGCACAGCGCGATCCGGTCGCCTATTTCCGGGAACAGCTCAGACAATTGCTTGAGGCGCAACAACTCGATCCCCATCGTGATCTTTGCGGGGTGATGATGGAAACCTTTCAGGGCTGGGGTGCGGTGTTTTACCCACCGGAATTCGTGCAGGTGGTGGTCGAGTTCGCCCATGAACACGGCCTGTTGGCGACTTTCGATGAAATGCAGGCCGGTTTTGGCCGCACAGGCAAGCTTTTCGGCTACATGCACTACGGTGTCGAGCCCGACCTGCTGTGCTGCGGAAAAGGTGCCAGCTCCAGCCTGCCCTTGGCTATCGTGCTGGGTTCGACGCGGGTGATGGACTTGCCGGACATTGGCTCCATGAGTTCCACTCATTCAGCTAATCCTATGGTC
>CALMWM010000584.1 GCA_937873435.1 uncultured Gallionellaceae bacterium | reverse complement strand
GGCAAGACCATGCTCGCCCGCGCCTTGGCGCGTTCGGTCGCCGTCGACATGAAGCGCCTGCAATGCACCCCCGACCTCTTGCCCTCCGACATTACCGGGGTGCCGATCTACAACCAGAAAACCAGTGAGTTCGAATTCCGCCCCGGCCCGGTATTTACCCACATCCTGCTCGCCGACGAAATCAACCGCGCCACACCCCGCGCCCAATCGGCCTTGCTGGAATGCATGGAGGAGTTTCGCGTCAGCGTGGATAGCACCACCTACGATCTGCCCAAGACTTTCATGGTGCTAGCCACCCAGAACCCGATCGACATGGCCGGCACCCACGCTTTGCCCGAGGCGCAGCTCGACCGCTTTTTCGTGTGCCTCGCAGTCGGCTATCCGACTCTGGAGGAGGAATTGCGCATCATCAGCGCCCAGGCGCAGACTCACCCGATCGACACTTTGGAAGCGGTGACCACAGAGTCGGAGATATTGGTCGCGCGGGATGCGGTCAAGGCCATCCATGTCAGCCCGGAAGTCGCCAGGTACGCCGCAAGCATCACAGCAGCCACGCGTTCCCATGCCGATCTGCGCCTCGGTGCAAGCCCGCGAGGCACGCTTGCCTTGGTGCGGGGCGCGCAGGGTCTCGCCTACCTGCACGACAAAGCGTTCGTCACGCCGGACATCGTCAAAACCATGGCCGGCCCGGTACTGACGCACCGCCTCATCGTCCGGCCCCAAGCTGCCGCCATGGGGCAGAACGCCCGCAGCATCCTCAAGGAAGTTCTGGAACAAGTGCCGCCGCCGGTATGAGCACAGGTTGATACTCAATGAAGCTGTCCGCCCTCGCCTTCCCAATCTGGCGGCGTCGCTACCTCAAGCCACTGGTGCTGGCATTTCTCGCCTTGGTGGCTTACCTGTCCGCCCTCAACCGGGGGCAGTCGCTGCCATGGGCGATCGCCGCCCTGCTGAGCGCGACCCTGATTACCGGCATCGCATGGCCTCACTGGCTGGTTAAGCGGTTGTCCGTAACGCGCAAGGGACCCCAGCGCGCCCAAGAGGGCGAAACCATCGCCTTCCAGGTCGAGCTATGCAACCATGGGCGAATGCCGCGCTTCATGGTCGAACTGGTTGACCGCCTGCCCTTTGCCGGAGCGTCCGCGGGCCCGCTGACCCAAGGCGAGAAGACCCTGGGCGTGGTGGCTTACGTTCCGGGCGGGGGCAAGCGACGTTTCGAGGTGCCGGTGGTCTGCGAAAAACGGGGCTTCTATCGGCTTGGGCCGGTCGCTCTGGTATCCAGCTTTCCCCTCGGATTAGCCGAAGCCCGGCAAAACAGCAATGGGGGCGTCCAGAATCTGACCGTCTACCCGAACCTTTTCAACATCATGGCGCTGCCTTTGCTTGGCGCCCCCAGCCAGATGCACCGCGGCGGCTATATATTGCCGGAAGGCGCCGGCGCGGCGGAATTTTCCGGCCTGCGCGAGTACCGGCGCGGCGACAGCCCGCGTCACGTGCATTGGCCGACTACTGCGCGACTGAACGAATTGATGGTCAAGGAGTTTGAGCCGCTCGCCTCAGCCTGCCTGTATGTCGTCCTCGACCAGGCGCAGGACGCGAATGTCGGGGAAGGCACGCAAGCCAGCTTCGAATACGCGGTGCGCATCGCCGGCTCGGTGGCAAGATACGCTTGCAGCAACCACATTCCCACACGCCTGATCGGTGAGGGAAAACAGGCGTTCTATCTCTCCGCCGGAAGCGGAGAGCACCATTTCCAGGGCATTCTGGATGAACTGGCCGTCGTGGACGCCGACGGGACTCTCCCCTACGCCAAGGTACTGCAAGACGTCGCAACCGATTGCCATAGCGGGGAAACGGTGGTGGCGTTCCTCTCCGAACCGGCGGAGCGCCAGGCTGCCACGCTGCAAGCCTTGGCACTGTTGCGGCTGCAAGGGGCATACGTATTGGCCGTGGTATTCGAGCGCAACACCTTTCAAGCGGCGGACACGGGTGGTCGCGACACAACGGCGGCGACCCTTGCCGGCCTGCTGGAACTCGGGGCTAACTGTCTGCAAGTGCGGCGCGATGACGATCTGGTGAAGCTTTTCAACCCATGAAATCTCCGCCGCTGACCTACTTCCCGGCCTACCTCGGCCTTTTTGCCTCGCTCTCGCTGGCCTCGACGTGCAATTCCTTTCTCTATATCCAGCAGCGCACTTTCGGCATCGAGGTGTTTTTCTGGACCGCCGTCTTTGCGTCGACGCTCCTGCTGGGTTGGCGCCAGCAAGGCGAAGTCAGCGCTGCCGGCAAACGAGGGCAAAAGCTGGTATTCGTTTTCGGGGCAATCATCGTGCTCTTCATCTACATCCCGGCGTGGGGCTTTCCCCGCGCCGGGCTGGCGATACTCGGGGTGCTCCAAGCAGGACAAAATTGCGTCACGGTCAGCCGCCGCAACCTTCACTTTGGCCTCTTCATCTCGACCGCGATGACGATGATCGCGACCTGGCACTACCGGGCCGATTGGACCATGCTTTTTTACCTGGTGCCGTACGTCGCGTTCGCAGTCTTCACGCTGGTCGCGGAACAAATCAGCCGGCGTGTCCAGGACATGCGCCGGGAAAGCCTCTATGCGGGGTCGATAGGCGGGCAAGGCGTGGCGATTGGTGCCGCCACGACCGCCATACTGGCAGGAGGCGCTTTGCTCTACGCCATCACGCCGCAAGTCACCTGGTTTGATCTGAATTCGAAATTCGGCCAGCCCGGCAACTTCGAGGGCTATGCTCCGGGCAAGGAACGCACGGCACAAGGGGCGGACGGACGGAAGAGCAATGCGGGTAACCAGTCGGGCACCGGCGCGGGAATGCGCCCCGGCGATCAGCGCGGGGGGCACGATGGCGGCGGGGGTGAGACGGGGGAAAACGGTTCGCCCGAGCAAAACGGCTGGCCGGCGCTCCAGGAAATGCGCGACGCAGCCCGGCGTCCCGGTATGCCCAAATGGCAATCTTCCGCCATAGAGGGGCTGGCCGGTCTGGCCGAGACCGGCGACATGCTCCTGACCCCGGTCAGCCAGGAGCTGAAAGAGTTGTGGAACAATCTGAAGAAATGGCTGGAGAAGCACCGCCAAGCGATCATTTCGTTCCTGATGACATTGATCGCCCTGGCTCTGCTTATCGCGACATGGCGACTGCTCAAGGAGGCGCGCGTGACGATATGGTTGCTCTCCCGACTGGACTACCTGCGCCTCGGGCTGCTCAGGCAACATGCCAGCGGCAATGCCGGAGCGCTCCAGTATTACAGCGCGCTGCAACGCCTGCTCGACCTCCACGGTATGGCGCGACCGCAAACGGCCAACTCACGGGAATATCTCGCCCAGATCGTCTGGCGATACGACCATTTGCGCCGCGAGGCCACAGAGGCAACCCAACTCTTCGAGCAGGCACGTTATGGCAACGGCGAGGTGTCATCAGCCGACCTGAATCGGATGTGGGAAAACTACTGCCGCATGTTTCGCGGCATGGACATTGCCGAATCCGTAATGAAATAGGACGCTTGGCGCCTCTTGTTATTCGGTCTTCTGGCGTCTCCACCCGCTGAACTGTCGGAGCATGCTTGCGTATTGGGATTCCAGGCAGCCATTCCGTTAATGGTAAACTTGGCGTTATATAAGAGAAACACCTTGGTTCCCGAATTCGGGCGGGTTACAACACCCTGATAGCGCGACTTTTCAATGAACGAGACTACATGACGACCAAAATAAAACATCAATTTTTCGCTCCCTGCCCGCGTGGGCTGGAAGCTGTGCTGGCGACCGAGCTGGCGCAGATCGGCGCGGCGGACATCAAGCAGACCGACGGCGGCGTGGGCTTTGCCGGCACGATGGCGCTAGCCTATCGCGCCAACCTGCACAGCCGCATCGCCAGCCGCATCCTGTGGAAACTGGTCGAGAAGCCCTACCGCAACGAGGAAGACATCTACCAGGCGGCGCTGGCCTTGCCCTGGTCGTCGTGGTTCGAGGTCGACCATACCATCCGGGTGGATGTGAACGCGATCAAGTGTCCGCTGAAAAGCCTGGAATTCATCGTGCTGAAAATCAAGGATGCGATCTGCGACCAATTCCGCACGGCCTGCGGCGCGCGTCCCAGCGTCCAGACGGTGGAGCCGGACATCCGTATTTACGGATTTTTGACCGCCGACCGCGTCACGCTGTACCTCGATACCTCGGGCGAGGCGCTGTTCAAGCGCGGCAACCGCAAGGAAGCGGGCATCGCGCCGCTGCGCGAGAACCTGGCGGCGGGCATCCTCAAGCTGGCTGGCTGGGAGCCGGGGATACCCCTGCTCGATCCGATGTGCGGCAGCGGCACTTTCCTGATCGAGGCGGCGATGATGGCTTTGAATATCGCACCCGGCATCGAGCGCTGGTTCGCCTTCGAAAAGTTCAAGATCTACGATGCCGCCGCTTGGGAAGCCATTTATAACGAAGCGGCGGCAGCGGAAAAGCCGAAAACCCTGTTGCCGATATTCGGCAGCGACAAGTACGGCGAGGCGCTGGATGCGGCGCGTGCCAACCTGCAACATGCCGGTCTGGAAGAGGTGGTGCAGCTCAAGCAGGTCGACGTGTTGAACGTTTCCGCGCCGGCGCCCAACGGGATACTGGTGGCCAACCCACCCTACGGCGAGCGCCTCGGCGACGAGCAGGAGTTGGCGGAGTTTTACCCGCAACTCGGCAATCTGCTGAAAAGGAACTTCGGCGGCTGGAACGCCTACATCATCACTGCCGACCCGGCCCTGGCCAAACTGATCCGCCTCACCGCCTCGCGCCGCACCCCGCTATACAACGGTGCGCTGGAGTGCCGCTTGTTCGAATACAAGATGGTGGCCGGGTCGAACCGCAAAAATTCCCCGCCGCCGGCATGAGCGGGGCGCATTTCCGTGCCACAATAGCCGAAATCATTCAATTCAGGAGCACATTATGCAGACCGTTATCCCCAGACTTACCCCCGATTTCGTAGCCGAACTGAATTTCCTCGCCCACTACGATCTCGACACCATGCAGGAAGGTTTCAAGGTGCACAAGGACGCCGACCCTGAAGTGATCGCCTCGGCGCAGCGCCTGTTCGATAAAAAGCTGATCACCCTGCCCGACGGCGGCTATCTCACGGCCCTTGGGCGCGAAGTGGCGGAACAACTGCAATCCGTACTGACAATCATCGGCGGCAAATAACTTCGTGCCGCCGAATATCGGCGAACTCATCAAGCAGATCAGGGGCCTCGAAGAAGAACTTGAGGTGGGGCTCGCCAATCGGCGCGAACTGGAAAAACTCCGTTGCCACTTCGATCTCGATGATCAAAAGGAAACCCGGGAATGATCAAACATATCGCGATGTGGCGCATCGCCGAGCCGTGCCGGGAAAATGCACTCAGGATAAAAACCGCGCTGGAAGGGCTGAACGGCAAAATTCCCGGCCTGTTGCACCTGGAAGTGGGCGTGGACATCAGCCGCGAGGGTGAATCCGCCGACGTGGTGCTGTATTCCGAATTCGAAAGCCGGCAAGCGTTGGAGGCTTACCAAAATCACCCGGCCCATGCCGAGGTCGCGCCGCTGGTTAAGGCGCTACGCTCAGAACGCCGGGTCGTCGATTACGAACTCTGATTTGCTCAACAAGGAATGTCCATGACCCGCACCACCGGTAAGAAAATCGCCTTCGGCTTCGCCATCGCCTGCCTGTTCGGCATGGTTGCCAGCGCGGTGCTGTTTGTTTACTTCATCAAAACCAAAGGTCTTCACGACGTGCTGTCCGCCAGCGCGATGGCAACGATAGTCTTTTTCGCCGGCTGCACCGTCGTGCTGTATGTCATGAGCAAGCCGCCGCGCTACGAACTGCGTCCGTGGGATGAAGACGAGAAGTGAAGTAGGAGCGACCTCCCGGTCGCGATTTCCAGAAGCCCTTCGCGACCGGGAGGTCGCTCTACGTACCGTTGTTTCATGTTGACTGGCTGCTAACCCAGCAAATCACAGCGGCCATAAGAACTTCCACTCGGCTACCTGTTCCGCTCCGCCGTAGATAGCTAGCCGGCTGTCGGTTTCTCCAAGGCTGCCGTTGAGCTTCGCCGCGCTATCCGCGATAATTCGCAAATAACTGCAATTCTAGGAAAAAAATGAACTCCGTTGCCAACCCTTTGCTGGATTTTTCCGGTCTGCCGCGCTTTCCTGAAATTCGCCCGGAATATGTGACCCCGGCTATCGAACGGTTGCTGGCCGACAACCGTGAACTGGTGGAAAACCTCGTCGCCGATGACGCGGCTCCCGAGTGGGAGAACTTCGTGGGCGTGTTGGAGGACGCCCACGAGCGCCTGGGGCGTGCCTGGGGGCAGGTCTCGCACCTCAATTCGGTGATGAACAGTCCCGAGTTGCGCGAGGTTTACAATGCCAATCTGCCGCTGGTTACCGCCTACTATGCCGAGCTGTCGCAAAACCTGGGATTGTTCGAAAAATACCGCTGTTTGCGCGGCGCGGCGATATTCGAGCATTTCAGCGCCGAGCAAAAGCGCATCGTCGAAAACGAGTTGCGCGATTTCCGTCTCGGCGGCGCGGAATTGCCGGATAGCGACAAGGCGCGCTTCAAGGCGATTCAGGAAGAACTCTCGGCGCTTTCCGCCAAGTATGAGGAAAACCTGCTCGACGCCACCAACGCTTTCGCACTGTACGTCGAGAACGAGGGCGAGCTGAACGGGATTCCGGCGGACGACATGCAGGCCGCGCGCGAAGCTGCCGTGGAAGACGGCAAGAGCGGCTGGAAATTCACCTTGCGCGCGCCGTCCTGGCTACCCTTGATGCAATATGCCGACAACCGTACCCTGCGCCAACGGATGTATCGCGAATACGTGACACGCGCCTCGGAATTCGGCAAACCGGAGTGGGACAACACCCCGCTGATCGGCCAGATCCTCAAGCTACGGCGCGAAGCCGCATCCCTGCTGGGCTTTGCCAATTACGCCGAAGTTTCGCTGGTTACCAAGATGGCCGAATCGCCTGGACAGGTGATGAATTTCCTCAACGAACTGGCCGTGCGCGCCAAGCCTTATGCAGAGCGCGATTTGGCGGAACTGCGCAGTTTCGCGCGCGACTCGCTGGGCCTGGAACAGCTGGAAACCTGGGATGTCGCCTACGCCAGCGAAAAACTGCGTGTTGCTCGCTACGCCTTTTCCGACAACGAGGTCAAACAATACTTCCCGGAATCCCAAGTATTGCCGGGCATGTTCGAGCTGGTGGAAAAGCTTTACGGCCTTTCCATCAAACCGGCGCAGGCGCCGGTTTGGCATTCCGACGTGCGCTTTTTCAGCATCCGCGACCGGCAGGGCGCGCTGATCGGCCAGTTTTACGTCGACCTCTATGCGCGTGCCAGCAAGCGCGGCGGCGCCTGGATGGACGAGGCCGTAACCCGGCGGCGCAAGCACGATGCTTTTCAGATTCCGGTGGCCTATCTCAACTGCAATTTCGCCCCCCCGCTGGGCGATAAACCGGCGTTGTTCACCCACGACGAAGTGATTACCCTGTTCCACGAGTTCGGCCATGGCCTCCATCACCTGCTCACTTGCGCCGAGGAGTTGGGCGTATCGGGCATCAACGGCGTGGAATGGGACGCGGTGGAATTGCCCAGCCAGTTCATGGAAAATTTCTGCTGGGAATGGGAGGTCGTCAAACAATTGTCCCGCCATGTCGACAGCGGAGAGGCGCTGCCGCGCACGCTGTTCGACAAGATGCTGGCGGCCAAGAATTTTCAGAGCGGGATGCAGACCGTGCGCCAACTCGAACTGGCTTTGTTCGATATGCATTTGCATTACGATTTCGACCCGACCGGTGGCAAATCGCCGCTGGCGTTGCTGGACGAGGTGCGCGCCAAGGTGGCGGTGCTCTTCCCGCCCGACTACAATCGTTTTCCCAACAATTTCTCGCATATCTTTGCCGGCGGCTATGCGGCGGGATATTTCAGTTACAAGTGGGCGGAAGTGCTGTCGGCGGATGCCTACAGCCTGTTCGAGGAGAACGGAGTGTTGAACCCGGAAATCGGCCATCGCTTCTGGAGCGAGATCCTCGGCGTCGGCGGGAGCCGGCCCGCGCTGGAATCGTTTATTGCGTTTCGCGGGCGCGAACCGAACATCGACGCCTTGCTGCGGCATAACGGCATGTCTTAAGTAATTTGAGTTCTTGCCGATATTTGCTATATTACTTAAAGTTAAATTCGTAACGGTATGACGTAATGAAGATTTTCTTTGCGGTGCTAATGTTGATCTGGTCCGGTATGGTCGCTGCTGAATCTGCCAGCGTGATCGACAATGTGAACGTGCGTAGCGGTAAAGGGGAAAACTACCGCAGTCTGCGCGTCCTGCCGGCCCAAACCGAGGTCGAGGTTATCGAAAGCAGCAGTGAAGGCTATACCAAGATCAAGGCATCCGATGGACAAACCGGCTGGGTAAAATCGTCGTTTCTGAATGTTGTGCAACCTGCACCAACGGCGGAGACCGACAGCAAGGCGGCACCAGCTTTCGACATCGTTGCCGCGCAAAAGGAAATCCGCGCGGCGCGCGATGAATTAGCCAAGAAGCAAACCGAGCTGGAACAGGAACGCTCGCGCACCAAGGGGGAGCCGCAGCTTCTCACCTTGTACCTGATAGCCTTGGCAGCCTTTGCAGCAGGGGCAATTGTCGGCGCGTTGCTGTTGCGCACTTATTATCTTCGACGTTTACATGGGTTACGTATATGAAACTCGTCGTCCTTTTCTGTTTCCTGTGCATGTTCATGGTGTTTGCCGCGCAATCGGCACAAGCCGGCACGATGTACCGCTGGGTGGATGACAGCGGCAAGGTGCACTATTCCGATCTGCCGCCACCGTCGAGCGTAAAGGATGTTCAGGAGAAAAAAATGGCAGCGCCGGCCCCGACCAGCGGACAGACGCCTTATGCTGTGCAAACGGCAGCCAATAATTTTCCGGTGATCCTGTATATCAGCGATTGCGGCGACGTATGCAACCGGGCGCGCGAGCATCTGCAAAAACGCAACATTCCCTATACCGAAAAAAATCCTGCTGAGCCGGCTGTCGCCGAATTGCTGAAGAAGCTTATCGGAGGCGTGGAGGTGCCGGTGCTGGTGGTAGGCAAGGCGGCTCCGCTAA
>CALMWM010000583.1 GCA_937873435.1 uncultured Gallionellaceae bacterium | reverse complement strand
CTTGTCGCTGTTGCTGTTTATTGCGGCAGCGCTGTTATTCTTTGTCACCGGGCTTCTAGGGCGCGCATTTTGCGGCTATTTCTGCTTTCAGACGCTATGGACTGATGCCTTTATATTTATCGAGAGCTGGATTCAAGGTGAGCGCCCGGCCCGCATCAGACTCCACAAACAGGCGTGGAACGCCGAGAAGGTAATCAAATACGGGCTGACCCACGCTTCATGGTTGCTCCTGTCGTTCTGGACCGCATACTCTTTCATCCTTTACTTTGGCTATGCGCCCGACCTGACGGCCCGCTTCTTCGTGGGTGCATTGCCCCTGGTTGCCTACTCGACCGTGCTAATCCTGTCCTTGACGACCTACGCAGCAGCAGGCTTGGCGCGCGAACAGGTATGCGTCTTTATGTGCCCCTACTCACGCTTTCAAGGAGTGATGTACGAACCGGAGACGTTGGCGCCCTACTACGACTTTCAACGTGGTGAAGGAAAAGCTGGCCGAGCAGTTCCGCGTGCTGGAACGAAAAATCTTGCCGAACGCCATGCCAAAGGGGTGGGCGATTGCATTGATTGTGGAATGTGCGTACAGGTATGTCCGGCTGGCATAGATATCCGGAAAGGTTTGCAATACCAGTGCATTTCATGCGGATTATGTGTTGATGCATGCAACACCATCATGGATTCGATGGGCTACCCGCGTGGTTTGGTGCGTTACGATTCGGAAATAAACATCGAAAGCGAGAAGCCAGGCAAGGTGCATATTGACCTGCTGCGGGTCAGAACCGTTGGGTATGGCGTTGCAATTCTGGTGATGTTGGCGGCGATGGTCTACAATCTCGCGACGCGTTCGGATGTTCAGTTGTCCATCCAGCCTGTGCGTCAACCCTTGTTCGTGCTGTTGTCGGATGGTCATATTCGCAATCGTTACCAGATCCACATCACCAACAAGAGCATTGAAGAACAAAGCTATCATATCGCCACGGTAGGCTTGCCGAATAACGCGCTTGACGTCAATGGGGATATGGCCGATGTCAACGTACGTCCGGGCAAGAGCGTGCTGGTGCTGGCAAACGTGAACCTAACGCACGAAGAGGCGCATCGCATCAGTGAGTTTGAATTCGTTATTACCAACAAGGGCAAGCAGGATAAGCCCATGATCAAGAAAGTCCGATTTAACTCGAAACAAGAGGCGCCATGACACAAACTTTGTTCGGAGGCGTGATTCTGATTGCGCTGATCTATTTTGCCCTGCGTTTGGTAGGAGTTTCCAACTACTGGCGCGGAATCATCAGCGGGCTAATACCGATGGTCGGGATGATTGCCTATAGCATGAACCACTGGCCAGGCGGCGATATGATGACGCTGCATATCGCGGTTTATGTCGCTACTGCCACGGTGCTCACTCTCGGCGGCGGTAAGGCAGTTGCAGGACAGCGCATTCACTGGATACCGATGCTGTTCATCGGATTTTTCATTTCGCTGGCCGTTCTGATGGCGACATTCCTGAGCATCTCGATGCGTGGCCTGCCTCCCAGCGTCGCCCAGTGGGTGATGCCGAACGCCAAAGATAAGAATGTGTATACCGCATTTTCCGGCGAGGTGCCGCATGACCAGGAAGCTGCCAAGTCGATTTCACAGTATGTGAAGAAAAATGACATCCAGCGTCAGCTGGGCTGGCAAATTCAGGTCGCAGGCCTGGATGGCTTGTTTCAATCGCAGTCGCGGGACGTGTCGGTTACGGTGCGAGATAAGGGAGAACAGTTGCTGGATGGTGCCTCGGTAAGCCTGGCATTGACACGTCCTGCCAACACCCAACAGAAAGAAACAACCATTGATCTTCACTCGCTGGATAACGGCAAATATCATGGCCAAGTTCGACTCGATCAGCCTGGACAGTGGATCGTGGTGTTGAAGGTTGAGCGGGGCCGCGACAAGTATGAGACAGCGAAGGAAATCATTGTCCAGGCGCTATAACGGTTGTCGATGAGCGAAGTGCAATATCTGGACGGCTGCTACCACTGTGGATTGCCGATCCCGGCTGGGGCACAATATCCAGTCGAGATTGAGAGTGTGCGGCACGAAATGTGTTGTCGCGGCTGTCAGGCGGTTGCGCAGGCTATCGTCGACAACGGTCTGACTGACTATTACAAACATCGTACAGCCCTGCCGGCTGCGGGTCATGAACTGGTGCCGGAGGAATTGCAGCAGTTGGCGCTGTATGACCATGCCAGCATCCAAAAAAGCTTTGTTATCGAGCAAGGCGGACACATCCGCCAAGCCTCGCTGATTCTGGAAGGCATCACTTGCGCCGCCTGTATCTGGCTTAACGAGCGCCACTTGAAACAGCTCGAAGGCGTACTCGAAGTTCAGGTCAATTACGCCAGTCACCGCGCTCGTCTAACCTGGGACGAGGACGTCATCAAGCTGTCGCGTATCCTCAAAGAAATCCAGTTGCTCGGCTACAACGCGCACCCATACAGCGCAGAGCGCCAGGCGGAGTTGCGCAAGCAGCAACGCGCGCGCGATTTGCGGCGCATTGCTGTGGCGGGGCTTTGTGCGGCGCAAGTCATGATGATTGCAGTGGCGCTGTATGCTGGGAGCGCCTTCGGCATGGAAAAAAACACAGCAGAAATGTTGCGTTTCTTCAGTATGTTCCTGTCGCTTCCAGTGATGTTCTATGCCGCCTTGCCCTTCTATCAAAGCGCTTGGTACGCGTTGATGGCCCGCAACGTGAACATGGATGTGCCGGTATCCCTTGCCCTTTTCGTCGCTTTCACGGGCAGTGTATGGTCTACATTGCACGCCAGCGGGGTGGTGTACTTCGAAGCCATCAGCATGTTTACCCTGTTTTTGCTCGGCAGCCGCTTCCTCGAACGCAATGCACAGGAAAAATCGGTAGAAGCCGCCGAAAATCTCCTGAAGCTGGCGCCCGCAATGGCTACCCGCGTTACCGGGGGGCAGCACGAAATTGTGGCGGTTCTGGAATTGAATACCGGCGATGTCATTTTGACCAAACCCGGCGAGGCGATTGCTGCTGACGGCGAGGTTATCGAAGGAGAAAGTGCGGTAGACGAAGCGTTGCTGACGGGCGAAAGTTGCCCTGTGAAAAAGCTGTTGGGATGTCAGGTAATCGCCGGCAGCATCAACCTCGAAGGGCCGATGTTGCTCAAGGTCACCGGCGTCGGGGAAAACACCGTGCTGGCCGGTATCGTACGTTTGCTTGATCGCGCCGTGGCGGAAAAACCCCGGCTCGCCCAGTTAGCGGATCGCGTCGCCAGTTATTTTACCTACGCATTATTAGTGCTGGCCGTGGTGGTCGGAAGCGTGTGGTGGTGGCTTGACCCTAGCCGCGTTCTGGAGATCGTATTGGCCGTATTGGTAGTGACATGTCCCTGCGCCTTGTCGCTCGCGGCGCCGGCGGCGTTCGCCGCTGCGGGTGCCCACTTGTTGAAACGCGGCATTCTGTTAACGCGCGGCCACGCCCTGGAAACGCTCTCCAAAGTCTCTCACCTTGTGCTGGATAAAACCGGGACGCTGACATACGGCAAGCCAGTGCTGCAGGAAATCGTCGCGCTGGCGGATGTCGGCGAACCGG
>CALMWM010000582.1 GCA_937873435.1 uncultured Gallionellaceae bacterium | reverse complement strand
ATCAGCAACGAAACCATGCGTTTGTCGCGCTCGGACAGCTGGGTCACCCCCAGCTGTCCGTCGAGATGGTTGCTCAGGCTGATCGTTTCCGCCTTGGATTGCGAATAGTCGGATTCTTCGTCATCGTCGCGCACCGCCCAGCCGGAACCGTCCTGCTCCCAGTCGATTTCGACTTCCGAGGTGGTTTCCCGACTCGTTTCGGCTTCAGGCTCGCTGCCGGTGCTGACCGGGGTCTCTGCCGGAGCGCCGAAACTTTCTTCGCCGCCGGACGTTTCCTCCGCATCGCCCCGCTCCGGGCGTTCGAGGAAGGGGTTCTGCTCGATGAAGGTTTCCAGCTCGTTGTTGAGCTCCAGCGTGGACAACTGCAACAGACGGATAGACTGCTGCAACTGAGGCGTCAGGGTAAGCTGTTGGGAAAGTTTGAGTTGAAGACTGTGTTTCATGTCATGGCTACCAGCTTGTGTTCTTGCTTATATTCACAGCCGGAAATTCTCGCCGAGATATACTTTTCTCACGTCCTCATTATAAACGATTTCATCCGGTTTGCCGCTGGCCAGCACCGCCCCGTCATTGATAATGTAGGCACGATCGCAGATACCCAGGGTTTCGCGCACGTTGTGGTCGGTGATCAGCACGCCGATACCCTGACTGGTCAGGAAGCGGATGATCTTTTGGATGTCCAGCACCGCAATCGGATCGACGCCGGCGAACGGCTCGTCGAGCAGGATAAAGCGCGGCTCGCTGGCCAGCGCGCGGGCGATCTCGACCCGCCGCCGCTCGCCGCCCGACAGACTGAGCGCCGGGTTGTTGCGCAAATGGGCGATATGCAGTGCGTGGAGCAATTCATCGAGACGTTCTTCTACATCCGGCGCGGACATCTCCTGCAACTCGAGGATCGCGCGGATATTCTCCGCCACCGTCAGCTTGCGGAAAATCGACGCCTCCTGCGGCAAGTAGCTCAAACCCAGACGCGCGCGCCGATGAATCGCCAGACGCGAAAGCGCTTCGCCGTCGAGCTGGATGCTGCCGCCGTCGAGCGGCGTCAAACCGACGATCATGTAGAAACTGGTGGTCTTGCCCGCGCCGTTCGGCCCGAGCAGGCCGACCACCTCGCCGCTGCTCACCGACAGGGACACGTCCTTGACCACCCAGCGGGATTTATAGCGCTTTTTCAGGCTTTGTACGATCAGTTCACTCATTTTCGGTAGGGTGGGTACGTTTTGTACCCACGAGGAAATAACCCTGCACCACACGGCACGGGTACAGAAACGTGCCCACCCTACTCATCTCTCGGATTAGCAATGCTGGTAGCGGGCTTCAACGCGCCGGGAACGGCTAGAGCCGGCGCTGCCTCAGCTTTCTTCTTCGGCTGGATCACCGCGCGCACGCGGCCGCGCGGGTTGTTGGCGGTCGCCGCCTCCTTGCCGCCGATCACCTTGAAAAATTCGGTCTTGCCATCGTAGGAAATATAATTGCCGCGTACCTCGTCCTGGTTGCGCTTCATGCGCGCCTGGGTGAACAGCTCCACCACATCCTTGCCGCTGTCGTATTCGATGCGCTGGCCGTAGCCTTCGACGTATTCGTCTACCCCGTCGCGCTTCTGGCGGAAGGTTGCCGGATCGCCGTGCGCGGTGCCGTGATGGGAGCCGTCCTTGGCTTCCGTCACCACCAGCTTGTCGGCGCGGATCGTCAGCGTGCCTTGGGTCAGCACCACGTTGCCCTGATACACGCTGACCTTTTTGACATCGTCGACGGTCATCGTGTCCGCTTCCAGATTGACCGGTTTGTCGCGGTCGCCTGTCTCGGCGAGCGCCGCCAGCGGCGATGCCAGCAAGGCGAGAAAAACCCCGTACGTCACGAAATTATTTGTGGGGCGGTTTGACATGTTGTCCCTTCACACGCGAAAGAAGCTTGATTATACGTGTCTTGCTGTTCAATTCCATGCCGGTTCCGCTTACCCGGGTCGTCGCATCACGGATCGTCACTTCGCGGTCGGTCTCGGCGAACTCGCGATCGGGCACCACATGCAGGTAGCTGGTCGTCATGTTCAGTTCGCTTTTGCCCGGCGCCGCTTCCCGCGTCACCTTCACGTCGCCGGTAAAATAGGCATTTTCGCCGTTGCTGGAAACCTGCCCCTTGAGCGCCTCGATGTGCACCGGCGGCTGGCCTTTCGCATACTGGGTCAGATGGGGGCGGGTCAGGTAGGTGCTGTCGTCGTCGGGGTAATGCAGCATTTTGCCGGCGACCAGCACATGCAAGGGCATCCCGTCCAGCCCCATGCGCGTCGCGGTGAAGTTCTCCACCCAATAGTCCGGATCGTGGCGGCTGCTGCCGTCTTTCTTGGGCATCGGCACTTGCACCATGCGGTCCAGCCAGAAGGTCAGCAAGGCCAGCAGCAGCAACAACCCCGCCGGAAACCAGACCGACAGCCGGTCTTTCATTTCAAATACGGCGCCAGTTGCGCATCCAGCGTGCCTTGCGCCTGCATGATCAGCTCGCACACCTCGCGCACTGCGCCGCGACCGGCGCCAAGCTGGGTGATGTAATGGACATGCTGCTTGACCAGCGCCGGGGCGGCGGGAACGCTCAATGCCAATCCGCTACGGCGCAACACCGGCAGATCGACCACGTCGTCGCCCATGAAGGCGCACTCTTCCGGCGCCACGCCGAGTTCCGCCAGCAGTTCCAGCCAGGCTTCGAGCTTATCCTCGATGCCCTGGTACAAATAAGGAATCCCCAGATTGGCGGCGCGCTTGATTACCACCTGGGAAGTGCGCCCGGTGATGATCGCCAGCTCCACGCCGCTGCGCCGCAGCATTTTCAGGCCGTGGCCGTCGAGCGAATTGAACACCTTGTATTCCTGCCCGTCGTCGCCGAGGATCAGGCTGCCGTCGGTCATCACG
The DNA here is from genome assembly GCA_937873435.1 of uncultured Gallionellaceae bacterium. Lineage (GTDB taxonomy): Bacteria > Pseudomonadota > Gammaproteobacteria > Burkholderiales > Sulfuricellaceae > JAGXQV01. Next base: position 684 of record CALMWM010000582.1, on the reverse strand, counting down.
CCGTCGACGTCGAAGGCGATCAGCTTGATGCGCTTGGCACGCGTCACGAAATCGTCGCTCATACTCACACCACCCCCGCCCGCAGCAAATCATGCATGTTGAGCGCCCCGACCAGTGCGCGGTTCTCGTCCACCACCAGCAGGCCGTTGATCTTGTAATGCTCCATCAGTTGCACCGCCTCAGCCGCCAAACGGTCCGGCGCGATGGTACGCGGCGCGGGCGACATCGCTTGCGCCACCGTAAAAGTGCGAATATCGCCGCTCTTGTCGAGGGTGCGGCGCAAATCGCCATCGGTATAGATACCGACCAGGCAGCCGTTGCCATCCACCACCGCAGTCATGCCCAGGCTTTTGCGGGTCATTTCCAGCAACGCCACGCTCAGCAGGGCATCTTCGCGTACACAGGGCAATGCCTCGCCGACATGCATCAGGTCGCGCACGTGCACCAGCAGGCGCCGGCCCAGCGCGCCACCGGGATGGGAGCGAGCAAAATCCTCGGCGCCGAAACCGCGCGCATCGAGCAAGGCCACCGCCAGCGCATCGCCCAGCGCCAGCGCCGCAGTGGTGCTGGCGGTAGGTGCCAGGCCGAGCGGACAGGCTTCCTGCTTGACGCTGGCATCGAGATGCACGTCGGCTTCGCGCGCCAGGCTGGAGAGCGGATTGCCGGTCATCGCGATCAGCTTGG
>CALMWM010000581.1 GCA_937873435.1 uncultured Gallionellaceae bacterium | reverse complement strand
AATTATTCGAGCGGGGGCTGGATTTCGACGGGCAATTCACCACGGTGCTCAATGAATTGAAGAAAATCAACTGACCGGCTGGTCAATATGAAGCGAAGGTGCTACATCACGCGAATTCTAGGGTGACCAGCTACCCCTCTCCGGCCTCTAAATCCATGACCGATATGCCGCCAACCACTACCGACCCGCTACTTTCCGTGAGCGTATTGTGCGTCGAGGATGACCCGGCAATCAGACAGAAACTCATCGGGTTTCTTTCGCACCGCGTGGGCAATCTGCTGGTGGCGGAAAACGGCCAGGAAGGGCTGGACTTGTTCAGCAAACATCGGCCGGATATCGTCGTCACCGACATCGTCATGCCCTTGATGGACGGTCTGGAAATGGCCGATGGCATTAAGGCGCTCGATGCCGACACACCGATCGTCACCACCACCGGTTTCAGCGACCAGGATTTTTTCCTCAACGCCATCGAGGTCGGCATCGACCATTACGTGTTGAAGCCGATCCACCTCGAACCGCTGCTGGAAGCTGTCTGCAAAGCGGCAAAAACGGTCTTGCAGCGGCGCGAACTTGCGAACCGGGAAAATGCACTCCGGCAAAGCGAAGCGCGCCTCAAGATGATTCTGGAATCGACTGGGGAAGGCATTTATTACGTCGACACCGACGGTAACTGCCTGCTGTTCAACCGGGCGGCATGTCAGATACTGGGGTACGCCGAGGAAGCGCTGGTGGGTAAAAAGCTGCACGAGATCATTCACCCCATCCGGGCGGACGGCGCCACCTACCCTTGGGAGATGAGCCCCATCCACAAAGTACTACGCGGCGGCTACGCCCATCTTGACAACGAGCTGTTCCTGCGCCAGGACGGTTCCAACGTCCCGGTGGAATACTGGGCTTACCCCGCGCGCCTGAATGAGCGGATCGTCGGTTCGGTGGTGGCCTTCATCGACATCAGCGAGCGTCAGCGCATGAAGGAAGCGCGACAAATAGTCGAGGAACGATTCC
>CALMWM010000580.1 GCA_937873435.1 uncultured Gallionellaceae bacterium | reverse complement strand
TTAGTGACAGGATGCAGGAAAAACGAGCTAATATCGTGGATGTATACATGCTGACTTCCTGAAAGCATTTTATAGCAGTGTAGCAGCTGTACCGGCGAGTGGCCTATATTCAAAATTCAGCGTTGCTCAGGTTTCTTATTGAAGTTTATCCAGTCGTTGGAGTCAATTATGCAGATTATATTCAAGCAGTTTCCGAGAGGGATATTGTTGGCTCTGATGCTTGCCGCTTTACCGGCAGCGGCGGACGAAACTGCGGGGGTCGTGAAAAACGTCAAGGGCAGCGTCACGATCACGCGTAACAATACTATTGTCGCAGCGTTTCCCGGTGCCAAAATTCTGGTGGCGGATCAGATATCAACCGGGCGCGATGGATCGCTTGGCATTACCCTGAAAGACGATACGCTGCTCTCCTATGGCCCGAATAGCACGGTCAAGCTCGATAATTTCAATTTCGACTCGACTACTCACGAGGGCAATATTTTGCTTTCTATGATCAAAGGCTCCATGATTTTCGTGACAGGATTGATCGGTAAGAACACGCCGCAAAATGTGTCGCTCAAGGTGCCCAATGCCACAATTGGGATACGCGGAACCGAGTTTGCCGTCGAAGTCGAAGGAGAATAGCGTGGTTTTTTTGAAAAGCTGGATAATTTGTTTTCTGAACTTGGTGCTGCTGGTTGGCTGCGCAGGAAAAATCGAACGGGTGGTGTTGTTGCCGAATGCGGATGGACACTCTGGAGGCGTGGTGGTGAGGACAGATGGGCAAGAGATCGAATTGACATCCGCATACGCTGGCGTGGAGATCGCGGGGCGCAAGGCACAGAAAAGGGCGTTCAGCGAACAGGAAGTTCGGCAGCGCTATGGCGAGGCGCTCGACGCCCAGCCGGTACGTCCCCATTCCTTTGTGGTGTATTTCAAGCTCGATAGCACGGCTTTGACTGCCGATTCGACGCTTAAGCTGGAGCAGGTGAAGAAGGAACTGCTGTTACTGCCAGCTCCGGAAATCGTGGCGATCGGTCATACCGACCGGGTCGGTGCGGTTCCCTACAACGACGAACTTTCCCTGAAGCGGGCGCGGGTGGTTCGCAATATCCTGGTTTCGATCGGCATTCCGGCTGAAAAGATCGAGGAGGCCGGCAGGGGCGAGCGCGAGCCCCTGATTCAAACCCCCGATGAAAAACCCGAACCGCTGAATCGCCGGGTCGAAATCAAGATACGTTGATCGCTATGCTGCGGTTAGTGCCGGACGCATCGGATCTGCACCGATGGTACCTTGCAGGCTATGCAGGTATTCCCTGCTCTTTACCCAGTCCAGTCTAGCCTGGGCTTGCTCAAGCCGCTGCCGGATGTCGAGGCGCGCCACGATGTCCTGATGGCTGGCGCGGTTGACATAGCTTTCCAGGTAGGCAATATGGCGTTGCCAGAGTTCGATGTCGCGCGCCTGTTTGGTTTCCAGGCGTTCCCGATACCATTCGGAGGCTAGCAGCGCTTCGCGGGTGAACAGGGCGCGGATTTCCGGGTGGTGTGCGTCTTTCCCCTGATAATCGCCGGTTGCCATGATATGCAGCAACGCCCTGAGCGGCGGGCAGGCATCATCGATGCTACCGTCCGCCAGGTAGCTGGATGCTACCTTTTGTTGCGCCGCGACGATGTTTTCCACACCATCCACGAATACCGCCATGTCCTGGGTTTCCGGACGCAGGATTTCTTCGCCGAATACCGCAAGCGGAGTGTCGAAAATCTTCCCAAGAAAACCATGCACGAAACGCTCGGTGATGCGGTAGCCGAGACGGCTGGCAGGGATATGCCGGCCTTCGAAACAGAAATCCTCGATTTTTTCCAGGTAGCCGCTGGCGATCAGCAAGTGCGGATCGCGCTGTTGGGGTGCCAGGCGCGACCAGATTTCCGGTACCAGCAGGCTGACATCGTGATCGACGCGGAATTTCGGCCCGATGTAACCGGCGGCGGTGGAGTAGCCCGCATAGCCGGTGAGGATGAACGACACCAGCGTATTATTGAGATCCGTGGTAGGGCGCAACGCATTGAACGGCCCCTTGGTGAGCGCGCCTTCGCTGCCGGCACCGGTGGTAGAGGGCGATTTCCCGGTGAGGCTGCACACGAAGTCCATGAACAGTTCCGGCAGTTCCTGATAATGGATCGGGTTATACACCGCCAGAGGGCGGATGCCGGGTTCTGGCGGATTGTTGCGGCGTCCTACCAGCACGGCGTTGACCGGCTCGCATAAGGGTTCGCTCAACGGTACGCGACGGTGGAAGCGGGCACCGATTTCAGCGACATAACGTCCCAGCGGGTTGGCGAGGTCGGGGCGCAGTTGCAGGTAGCGCGGGTTTTTGCTGGGCTTGCCGTCGACCAGGCGCGGATGTGCTGAAGAGACTACGCACTCATTGGCATCGTGGGCGCCACGCAGGAGTTGGCGCATCGGCTCCGTGTACTGGTCGAAGCCCACCACATCGTCGATCATGTCCGTCAGCACTGTGCCCTTGAGCGGCTCGAAATTGGCAAGGAAGTTGTCGCGTCTCGCCATGTCGCGTTCAGTCTGCTTGTCAAAGCCGCGATGGACGGCCTCGTCAGGGCGCTGGAAGAGGCGGTATTCGCAGTTACGCACCAGTTTCACCGAGGGATCGGTGCTCTTCGGCGAGAGGTTGGGCAGAATGTCCGCGGGCACCACCACTGAAGCACTAATGTCGTCCTCCATTTGCACCTTGTCGGCGGCGATGAAGTCCTGGCGCAGCTTGAAGACGCGCCATGCGCCGTTTTCCGCGAATCCTACGCGCAGGTAGGAGCCGACCAGCTTACGTTCCCCCAACTTCAGTTCATGGCCGGGGTGGCCGTTGACGAAATCGGTCGACAGCAGCTTGCGCCAATCGTCACCCCATTCCGGGCGGTACATCCGCTTGATTACGAATACCAGCGCCAGGATGCGGTCCGGCAGGCTTTCCAGCCAAGTGTTGTATTCCTTGGTATGGGAAGGAGAGGGAGTGAGCACCTTGATCACCGATCCCAGGCTGCGCTCGGTGGAAAGGAGCTGGCGGGCGGCATTGCGGTCTTCATGCTCGAAGCCGGGACGGAAGCGGTCGCTGTAATTGCGCCGGAATACTTCCTCGACCATGTCGAGGTCGTGCTCCAGATTGGCTACGAACAGCGGTCCGTTGATCACCGCATCGTTGAGCGACTTGGATATTTCCGATTTGCCGCCGCCGGAAACGGTACAGGGCTTATGGCAGAAAGTCCCTTCGGCATCCGCGCCGAGCAGGCGCCAAGAGGGCGCACCCGGGTGCTTTTGCATGATGATTTTGTAACCGTCCGGCTGGATGTAGATTTTGTCCGGGCGCAGCTTGATGGTGTGTTTCTTGCCATCCTTCATCCAGGATATGCTCTGGCTGGGCAGATCCATGCGCAAATCCTGGGGAACGTAGATCACCTCAGGGTGGCGTTTGTCGATGCCATAGCCTTCCGCTTGCACGTTCATCAGTTCACCGAAGCGCGCCGCAGTGTCGTCGAAGTTATAACCGGGCGAACGGGTACGGCTGTCCGCGCCGAACTCCTCGCCGTGGTTGCGGCGGGGAAAGGCCAGCGCACCGCCGGCATGTTCTTCCTCGGCCAGGCCGAACAGATTGGTGGCGTAGCTGATCTGAGTTTTGACTTCTTTCTTGCAATAGCCGTAGTAGTTGTCGGCCAGGATGGTGACGATGACGCCACGCTCGTCGCGTGCGGTGATCTTGAACGCGGCACCGTCGTTGTAGAGTTCGTTTTCATCGCTCCAGCACATCCCATCGGCTTGCTGGCGCGGTGTTGCCTGATCGCGGTGAGGCAGGCCCAGTTCTTTCTTGGTGAACTTGACCAAGTGCGGCGCCAGAATCACGCAACCGCTGTGTCCCGACCAGTGGTCCACGTCCAGCCCGGCATCGTTCGAAGCCAGCACCGGGTTGCCGCCGTTACCGAAAATGCTTTCGACGAAATCCAGATTGCTGACCAGGCAGCCGGGTGCGAAGAAGCGGATTTCCATGCTCTTTTCCGCTTCGCGTCCGGGAATTCCAGGGCATATCACCGGACGCAACAGCAGTGAGACGAACATTTTCGCTTCCTGCGGACGTCCCTCGGTGAAAGGCAGGCTCAGCAGATATTCCGGCGGGTTGAGCGCCT
>CALMWM010000579.1 GCA_937873435.1 uncultured Gallionellaceae bacterium | reverse complement strand
CACGGTTCGCGCGACAAGCGCTGCAATTCGCGGGCTTGCGCGAGGAACGCGCTGCCGTCGTAGACTTCATGTTCGCGCATCACCATACCCATTTCGTCCTTGGCTTGCAGCATTTTATTGAATACAGCCTGGCGATTCTTTACCGGTTGACCGGGATGCTTGTCTACGTTCCCGTCGCCGCAGCCAGTGAGCAGGGAAAGCATGGAACAGGCGATAATCAGCGCTAGTTTTTTAGTGGGCATGTTCTCATTTCCGGGCTGGTGAAAATGCGCATATTACCTGCCACTCGCTTACCATGATCTTTCAGCGCGGCATTTCGGCGGGAAATCTCGCCCGTGCTCACAAATCCTGCCCGGTATAACTCAAGTTGAACGATTTGTTGATCAACGGAAAATCCGGCACGATGTTGCCGATGATCGCGTGCTCCAGCACCGGCCAGTTCTGCCACGACGGATCGTGGGGATGGACGCGGTGCAGGGTGTTGTTGGCGCCGGTATGCAGCGCCACCAGGATTTCGCCGCGCCAGCCTTCCACCCAGCCGATTGCAAAGGCGTTTTCCGGTACCGGCGGCATCTCGAAACGCAATTCGCCCGGCGGCATCCGGTCGAGGATCAGGTTGACCAGGCGGATGGATTCGAACACTTCCTCGAAACGCACCGTCACGCGTGCCGCGACGTCGCCGTTGCGATGCGTGGCCATACGCACGTCGAGCTGATCGTAGGGGGCGCACGGATATTGCGCGCGCAAGTCCCATGCCTGTCCGCTGGCGCGACCCGGCAAGCCGGTCAGCCCCAATTGGGCGGCAAGCGCCGGCTTGACCCGTCCGGTGGTGAGAAAACGATCCTGCACACCGGCATGTTCGTCGTAAATATTTTTCAGGATCTGCACTTCCCGCGCCACTTCCGCCAAGCCCTTGCGCAGGCGCAGTGCGCCGGCATGGGCGATGTCGCAGGTCACGCCGCCAGGAACGATCCGGTCCATCAGGTAGCGGTGGCCAAACAACTCATGGTTGAGGCGCAGTGCGTCTTCCTTGAGGCGCCAGAACTGGGCGAAGCCGAATGCCAGTGCGACGTCGTTGCCGAGGTAACCGAGGTCGCCGAGGTGGTTATGGATGCGCTCCAACTCCAGGAACAAGGCACGCAGCCACACCGCGCGCGGCGGCGGGGTAAATTCGGAAAGGCTTTCCAGCGCCATCGTGTAGGACCAGCTGTACGCCACGGTGCTGTCGCCGCTGACGCGCCCGGCCAGCTTTACCCCTTCGGCGGGCGTCAGGCTTTCGAAGCGTTTTTCGATGCCCTTGTGCTTGTAGCCCAGGCGCTCTTCCAGGCGCAACACCCGCTCGCCGATGATCGAAAAGCGAAAATGACCGGGTTCGATGGTGCCGGCATGTACCGGCCCGACCGGAATTTCATGCACGCCGTCACCCTCGACCTGGACGAACGGATAGGCATCGAGTTCGCCCGTGCTGAGGTGCTGGCCGTCGAAATCCTTGCGCAGCGGATAGCTGCCCTCGCGCCATGCGCCGTGACGCAGCCACTTGCGCGCATCGTCGGCCCCTGCGGCATGTATCCCGAGCAGATCAGCGACCGCGCGCTGCATCCGGTTAGCGGCGGGAAAGAGGTCGCTGATGTCGGGGAAGCTTTCTTGCCCCTGATCCAGCGACAACCTCAGGGAATACAGACCGGGCTGGGCGGCGAGCGCGGCGTGTATCGCAAAATGCCCGCCGCGGGTGCGCTCGTCGCTGCCCCACAGCGCCATCAGACGCCCGCCCTGGCTATGCACCTGCTCGCACAGCTGGCGATATTGCTCCGCCGAAACCTTGCCGCGCCAGATCGGCATGGCGCTGTGTAGCGGTTGCAGGCTAACGCCGATGTCCTTGAAGTCGATGTTCATATTGTCACCCAATCAACGCCGCCGCCTGGCGATACCAGTCGGCCAGATAAGGCGGGATGTACAGGCCCAGCATCAGCACCAGCCCGAGGTGGGCAAATACCGGAATCAAGGCAGGTGGATGCGGAAGTTTCACTTCGTTGGGTTCGCCGAACACCATCGGCTGCACCTTGCGGAAGATCGCGGCGAACGCCACGCCCAGCGCAATCAGCAGGAAGGGGGTGGTCCACGGGTAAGCGTGCATCGCGGTGGTGATGATCAGGAATTCGCTGGCAAATACCCCGAACGGCGGCATCCCGAGTATCGCCAGGGTGCCGATGGTCAGCCCCCAGCCGACAGTGGGGGTGTGGCGGATCATGCCGCGGATATCGTCCATGATCTGGGTTCCGGCTTTTTGGCAGGCATGTCCGACAGCAAAAAAGATCGCCGACTTGGTCAGCGAATGCACGGTCATGTGCAGCATCCCGGCAAAGGTCGCCACCGGCCCGCCCATCCCGAAAGCGAAGGTCATCAGCCCCATGTGTTCGATCGAGGAATAGGCGAACATGCGCTTCACGTCTTTCTGGCGCGACAGGAAAAACGCCGCGGTGACCACCGAGAGCAGCCCGAAACCCATCATCAGGTCGCCGGCGAAATGGCTCTCCAGCGCCCCGTCCACCAGTACCTTGGTGCGCACCACGGCATACAGCGCGACGTTCAGCAGCAGCCCGGAAAGTACCGCCGAAACCGGCGTCGGGCCTTCGGCATGGGCGTC
>CALMWM010000578.1 GCA_937873435.1 uncultured Gallionellaceae bacterium | reverse complement strand
CGCCGAATCGACCCGGCTGGCCTTGCTGATCACTGCTTCCGATACGATCGAGGCGATGCAGGCGCGCCCGGAACCTGAATCGACGCCTGCCGTGAAGCCCGGCGGAACAGGCAGCTTGCTATTCTCCTCGGACGAACCGGCGCTCTCGGCCAACGAGCCGATGTACTTTGTGGCGGGCGGTTCCGGCGGGATTACTGCCCGCTTTCAGTTCAGTTTCAAGTACCGGCTTTTCGACCCGGACAGCCTGCCGGTCGCGTGGTTTTCCCCGCTATCCGGCCTGCATTTCGGCTTCACACAGACTTCGCTGTGGGATCTGAGCGCCGATTCAGCACCGTTTCACGACACCAGTTATCGCCCCAGTTTCTTCTGGCAGGGTGCCGTTCCCGGCTCCGGTATAGGCCTGAAGCCCGATTTGCTGCGCGCCGGCTACGAACACGAATCGAACGGCAAGGACGGCGCCAGTTCCCGCAGCATCGACATGCTCTTCGCGCAACCCATCTGGCGCAGCGAATTCGACGACGGGCGCACGCTGATTGCCGCCCCCAAGTTCTACGCCTACCTGAGCAAGGGCGACAACCCGGACATCCAGCGTTATCGCGGTTATGCGGACTGGAATTTTCGCTACGGACGGGAGGATGGCTGGCTTGCGATCACCCAGTTGCGGCAAGGCACCGCCGGCTATGGCAGCGCCCAGGTCGATCTTTCCTACCCGTTGCGCCGACCGCTGTTCGCCCGCACCGGGGGCTTTGCACACTTGCAGTTGTTCAAGGGGTACGGCGAAAGCATGCTCGACTACAACCAGGAACGCGGGACGCAAGTGAGAGTAGGTTTTTCGATAGTCCGATAGCGAGGAGTAACGACGATGAACGCTGCGATCAAGGGAGGTGACGCGCCAGGCCAAGGACGGCGGCTCTGCGTAATCTCCCTGTGTGTGCTGGCGAGTGGGCTGGTCTTGGCCGGCTGCTCGCTGGCGCCCCGCCACGAACAACCGGCGCTGCCGGTCGCCTCGGCCTATCCCGGCGATAGCGGGAGTCCGTCCGGCGCAACGTCCAAGCATCCCCTTGCCTCCGAAGTCGCCTGGCGCGACTATTTCGCCGATCCGTATTTGCAAATGCTGATCGCGCAAGCGCTGGAAAATAACCGCGACCTGCGCCAGGCGGTGCTGCGCGTCGCGGAAGCGCGTGCGGCTTACGGTATCCAGCGCGCCGACCGGTTCCCGACCCTGACCGCCAGCGCCGCCGGCAGTCGGGGGCGTACCCCGGCCGACCTCAGCATGAGCGGGCAGGCGCAGGTCGGCAGCCAGTATCAGACGAATTTGGGACTGGCGGCCTGGGAGCTGGATTTCTGGGGACGGGTGCGCGGCCTCAAGGAGGCGGCGCTGGAATCCTACTTGTCCACGGACGAGGCCAGGCGCGCCGCCACGGTCGGACTGATTGCCCAGGTCGCGGATACTTATCTGGCGCTGCGCGAACTGGACGAGCGCAGCGCGCTGGCCCGCCAGACCATCGCCAGCCGAGAAGAATCGTTCCGTATCTTCAGCCGCCGCTACGAGGTCGGCGCGATTGCGCGGATGGATCTGGTGCAGGTGGAAACCCTGCTGCACCAGGCGCAAACCCTGGCGGCGCAACTCGAACAGACGCGCGCGGCCCAGGCGCATGGGCTGGCTGTGCTGGTGGGGGCGCCGCTGTCCCCGCTGCCGGAACAGGCCGGATTCGACGACGGAATCGTCATGCCGGAACTGCGCGTCGGCCTGCCTTCGGATCTGTTGTTGCAGCGCCCCGACATCATGGCCGCCGAGCACCGGCTGCGCGCGGCCACGGCCAACATCGGCGCGGCGCGCGCGGCCTTTTTCCCGCGCATCGCGCTGACCGGCTCCCTGGGCACTGCCAGCGCCGAGCTCGATGGCCTGTTCGGCGCGGGCAGCCGGGCCTGGGCCTTTCTGCCCAGTCTCTCGCTGCCGATTTTCGATGGCGGGCGCAACCGCGCTGGCCTGGACCTGGCCGAGGTGCGCCGCGACCTCGCCGTGGCGAATTACGAGAAGACCGTCCAGACGGCCTTCCGCGAGGTGGCCGACGCGTTGTCGGCGCGCCGCTGGCTCGCCGAGCAGGTGAAAACCGCCCAGGCGACGCTCGTGGCCCAAGCCGAGCGGGAGCGTTTGGCCAGATTGCGCTACGACAACGGCAGCGCGCCGTATTTCGAAGTGCTGGATGCGCAACGCGACCTGCTCGCTGCCGAGCAGCAAGCGGTGCAGGCGCGCCGTGCGCTGCTATCGAGTCGGGTGAGCCTGTATGCCGCGCTGGGCGGAGGCAGCCAGGAATTCATCGCGTTCCCTGTTTCGGCGGCCCAACCTGTCAACGGAAAATGGTAACTACTCAGGTAGGTGTTTTTTCCCTTCTCCCGCAGGCGGGAGAAGGGCAGGGGATGAGGGAGTTTGCGTTCCGACAACCTTTGTCGATGCGCGACTGCCCTCACCCCAACCCTCTCCCGCAGGCGGGAGAGGGAATTTCATTCTGTTTTTTCACATGCCTGAGTAGTTACGGAAAATGAGAGAAACCCCATGAATGCTTCCACCAAGAAAAATATGCTGTTGGCCGCCGCCGCGATCGCCATTGCCCTGATGGCCTGGAGTGGTTGGAACAAGATGCGTCCTGCGGGGCCGGGCGAGGGTTTCGCCAGCGGCAATGGCCGCATCGAGGCAACCGAGATCGACGTTGCCACCAAATACGCCGGCCGCGTGGTCGACATCTTTGCCCGAGAAGGCGACTTCGTGAAGGCCGGCGAGGTGCTGGCGCAGATGCAGATCGACGTGCTCAATGCGCAGCTCAACGAAGCGCGCGCCCAGCGCCAGCAGGCGGTGAACGGGGTGACCAGCGCGCAAGCCCAGGTCAAGATGCGCGAGAGCGATCTGGCCGCGGCGCGGGCCGTGGCGGTGCAGCGCGAAAGCGATCTGGACAACGCCAAGCGGCGTCTGGCGCGCTCGGCGACCCTGGCGCGCGAAGGCGCGGCGTCTGCCCAGCAACTCGACGACGACCAGGCGGCTGTGCGCAATGCCGAAGCCGCGCTGACTGCGGCGAAGGCCCAGGCGGCGGCAGGGCAGGCCGCCATTGCTGCTGCCGAGGCACAAGTCACGGGCGCGCGTTCCGCAGTGGAAGCCGTCGCCGCAACCATCGCCCGCATCGAGGCCGACATCGCCGACAGCAAACTCAAGGCGCCGCGCGACGGGCGCGTGCAGTACCGGGTCGCACAGCCCGGCGAGGTGCTCGGCGGCGGCGGAAAAGTGCTCAACATGGTGGACCTGGGCGATGTCTACATGACCTTTTTCCTGCCGGAAACACTGGCCGGCAGGGTGGCGCTGGGCAGCGAGGCGCGCATCGTCCTCGATGCCGCGCCGCAGTACGTCGTTCCAGCCCGGGTGAGCTTCGTTGCCAGCGTCGCGCAATTCACCCCCAAGACCGTGGAAACCGCCAGCGAGCGCCAGAAGCTGATGTTCCGGGTCAGGGCCCGCATAGATCCGGAGCTGCTCAAGCAGCATTTGAAACAGGTCAAGACCGGCCTGCCCGGCGTCGCCTGGGTCAAGCTGGATGCGCAGGCCGACTGGCCGACAGCGCTCGCGGTCAAGGTGCCTGAATGACAGGCCTGGGCAAGGTGCCGGTTGCGCGACTGACCAGCGTCGGCTTGCGCTACGGCAAGACCGTGGCGCTGGACGCGGTCGATCTGGAGATTCCCGCCGGATGCATGGTGGCCCTGATAGGCCCGGACGGCGTCGGCAAATCCAGCCTGCTGGCGCTGATCTCGGGTGCGCGGGCGTTACAGGATGGGCAGGTGGCGGTGCTGGGCGGCGATATGCGCACAGCGCGCCACCGCAACCGGGTCTGCCCCGCGATTGCCTACATGCCGCAGGGCTTGGGCAAGAATCTTTATCCGTCCCTGTCGGTCGAGGACAACCTGCAATTTTTCGGCCGCCTGTTCGGTCACGATGCGGGCGAACGGCGGCGGCGCATCGATGAGCTGACGAAGGCGACGGGCTTGCATCCTTTCCTCGAACGTCCGGTGGGCAAACTGTCCGGCGGCATGAAGCAGAAGCTGGGCTTGTGCTGCGCGCTGATCCACGACCCGGATCTGCTGATCCTGGACGAGCCGACCACCGGGGTAGACCCGCTGGCGCGCACCCAGTTCTGGTCGCTGATTGCCCGAATCCGCCGGCAGCGTCCTGGCATGAGCGTGATTGTGGCCACCGCCTACATGGAGGAGGCGGAACGTTTCGACTGGCTGGTGGCGATGGACGCGGGAAAAATCCTCGCCACGGGAACGCCGCTGGAACTGCACCAACGCACCGGGCAAACCACGCTGGAAGCGGCCTTCATCGCGCTGCTGCCGGAAGAAAAGAAGCGCGGCCATCGCGCAGTGGTGGTACCGCCTTTCGTCGACGGCGAGAGCGTTTACTTCGTGAGCTGCAACCGCGGCAAG
>CALMWM010000577.1 GCA_937873435.1 uncultured Gallionellaceae bacterium | reverse complement strand
AGCCGACGTGCTCATCGACTTCATCCAGCGCGACGACGGTTCCTGGTTCTTGCGTGTCACAGACAAGGGCATCGGCATGGCCGCCGACACCCTGAAAAACTACTTCCTGCGCGCCGGGGCCTCGTTCCGCCAAAGCGCCGATTGGGCACGGGAATTTCTCGACGATGAGGGAAAGCCTCGGGTGCTGCGCGCCGGACGGTTTGGCATCGGGGCTTTTGCGACCTTTTTGCTGGGGCTGAAATTTCGCTTGAGAACGCGGCATGTGAGTGCGCCAGCGGATCAGGGATTCGAGTTGGATGCCTGTGCGGATAGCCAGCTTATCGAGATTCACCGAAAGACCGGACTGGTTGTTGGTACGACGATTGAAGTGGAGCTTACTGAGGATGCGATAGAAAGTTTCGACTTGGGGAGTAACTCATCTTCCTTCCGCAAACAACGTAGAAGTACCACTGATTGGTGTTGTTTGTCTTGGCCTAGGGTCATTCGTCAAGTTTCGTCAGATTCGACACAAACCTTTCTGCAACAAAATTATTGCGTTGCAGATAACGCGGATGACCTTTGGCCGGAGTGGTACACCATATTTCCAAAGGGGTACGACTCGGTCTATTGGACTTTCTCACCAGCTCCCGATCTGGTTTGTAATGGTATGAGAGTTGGAAAACCAGATGGCTGGTCGGGATGCAATATTGGATGGCCGAGAGGCGCACAACTGAATCGGCCCAACATCTCAGTCGTGGACATTGCAGCGAACCTTCCCCTGACGACTCAACGTTATAACCTTGCCGAAACGCCCATTCCGTTTGTCAACGAGCTTGTTCGGGACGTAACGCTTTCCTTTATTGCGCACGCGCTGGTCTGCGGGCCGGAAACCTCCGACGATACACTGGCCTTTCCCGTCATTCACCCGCTTTGTCCAGAGCCATTTTCTCGCTATGAACGGCGTCAGTGGACGGAAAATTCTTACTTCGCGGAGGGATTGTTACGGTGGTGTTCCACCGCTAGCCAAATGGTTCCTGCCGATCCTTGTCTGTTCCAATATCTCGGCGCCGAGAAAACCTTGGTTTATGGTGCGGCAGACGTGAGTGAATACGGGTTTGAAATCAATATTCCCAAGATGGGAGAAATCGTTTCCAGGCTCATAAAAGGCAATAACGTAGCTCGTTTACACTGGCATTTGGCGTTACTCGACGACGAGCTTTCGCATACCGACTGGGAAAACGCATCTGAGCTTTTTGGGGCAAATTTGGTCGAATTGGGATGTCGAGGTGTTCGGACTCTCGGACACTTGCCCGTGTCATCGTTTGTATATGCTTCGGCCTGCTGGGACGTTGATCTTGATTATGGAATTGGGTCGGTTGGGGAGTTTCTAGACCTCGGAGAGGATGAATCGTACTTTGACTGGGAAATTTGTGTGAAAGACGGGACAAGTCGACGTTTTCTGGCAATGCCGGGACAGGACGGTATGCCTCAGCATCTCACCAATTTGCTCGACGAATTCGAGTCAGTACTTTCCCGTAGTCGGGATAAGGTTGGGCGTCCTGGCCTTTTGTTTGTTGCGGAGATTCAAGCCCCTCTTCAACAAAATGAACCGGAAACTCCCCTCGCCAAAATCTGGAACGAGTGCCTCGGCCCCACCGCGATTCCTTTCGATCCCGCTGCTCGCCGGGCGTTGATCGAAAAAGGCCGGCAACACCCGGAACTCAAACGCCATATCGAGGCGTGGGAGGAACTGAAGCGCAGCGGCTCGGAATGGGCCAACTACCGTGGCGAGTAAAGGAGCTGTCAGACAGTTCCCTAGCCTCGACAGCCTTGCCGCCTGGTTTGGTATATCTTGAGCAAGCGGAGGATAATCGCCAGGTCACATTTAGGGAAAATGAGCTATGGCCCAGATTGAGTTGCCGAAGACGCAAGTCGCCGATTTTTGCCGTCACCACCACATACGCCGCTTGGCCTTGTATGGCTCGGTGCTGCGTGACGATTTCGGGCCGGATAGCGACGTGGATGTGCTGGTCGAGTTCGCGCCCGAAGAACGGGTCGGCTTGCTTCGTTTGGCTGAGGTGGAACTGGAGTTGTCTGAGCTGATCGGACGGCGCGTCGATTTACGCACGCCACAGGATCTGAGCCGCTATTTTCGTGATGAAGTCCTGGAGCAGGCCGATGTTCAATACACCGAAAGCTGATGCGATTCGCATCCGGCACATGCTGGACGCGGCGCAGGAAGCGGTTTCTTTTGCGGTTGGGCATACCCGTGAGGACTTGGACGGCAACCGGATGCTGGTGTTGTCGCTGGTCAAATCGGTCGAAATTCTTGGTGAAGCTGCTGCCAAGGTTGATCCACAAACGCGCTTGCAGTTTCCCTCCATTCCCTGGCAAGTGATCGTGGCCATGCGCAACCGTCTAATTCATGGCTATTTCGACATCAATCTGGATGTTGTCTGGGCAACTGTTACCGATGATTTGCCGCCGCTGATCGCGGAGTTGAAGAATATCCCACTTGCAGGATTGGATAACTGAATGAAATACCACGACCTGCGCGATTTTATCGCGCAACTGGAAGCACAGGGCGAGCTGAAGCGGATCAAGGCCGAGGTCAGCACTGAGCTGGAAATGACCGAAATCTGCGACCGCGTGCTGAAGGCGGGCGGGCCGGCGTTGCTCTTCGAGAACGTCGCGGGCCACACCATGCCGGTGCTCGCCAACCTGTTCGGTACGCCGCGCCGGGTGGCGCTGGGGATGGGCGAGGAGTCGGTGGAGGCGTTGCGCGAAGTCGGCAAGCTGCTGGCCTTCCTCAAGGAACCCGAGCCGCCAAAGGGCTTGCGCGATGCCTGGGAGAAGCTGCCGAAATTCAAGCAGGTGCTGAATATGGCACCCAAGGAGCGCTCTTCCGCACCGTGCCAGGAAGTCGTCTGGGAGGGGGCGGAGGTCGACCTCGCCAAATTGCCGATCCAGACCTGCTGGCCGGGCGATGTGGCGCCGCTGATTACCTGGGGGCTGACCATCACCCGCGGGCCGCTGAAGGCGCGCCAGAACCTGGGGATCTACCGCCAGCAAGTAATCGCGCCCAACAAGGTGATCATGCGCTGGCTGGCGCATCGCGGCGGGGCGCTGGATTTCCGCGAATTCCAGGAGGCCCATCCGGGCCAGCCGTTCCCGCTGGCGGTGGCGCTGGGCGCCGATCCGGCCACCATCCTGGCGGCGGTGACGCCGGTGCCGGATTCCTTGAGCGAATACCAGTTCGCCGGGCTGTTGCGCGGCGCCAAGACCGAAGTGGTCAAATGCCTGGGCTCCGATTTGCAGGTGCCGGCCAGCGCTGAAATCGTCCTGGAAGGGGTGATCCATCCCAATGAAACGGCGCTGGAAGGGCCTTACGGCGACCATACCGGCTATTACAACGAGCGGGCGGAGTTCCCGGTATTTACCATCGAGCGCATCACGATGCGCGCCAAGCCGATTTATCACAGCACCTACACCGGCAAGCCGCCGGATGAGCCGGCCATTCTCGGGGTGGCGTTGAACGAGGTGTTCGTGCCGTTGCTGCAAAAGCAGTTTCCCGAGATCGTCGATTTTTATTTGCCGCCGGAAGGCTGTTCCTACCGGCTGGCCTGCGTGTCGATCAAGAAGCAATACCCCGGCCACGCCAAGCGGGTGATGTTCGGCATCTGGTCGTTCCTGCGCCAGTTCATGTACACCAAGTTCATTATCGTCACCGACGACGACGTGAATATCCGCGACTGGAAGGAAGTGGTGTGGGCGATCACCACCCGCATGGACCCGGCGCGCGATACCTTGCTCGCCGAGAATACCCCGATCGACTACCTCGACTTCGCCAGCCCGGTGAGCGGTCTGGGTTCGAAGATGGGGATGGATGCGACCAACAAGTGGCCGGGCGAAACCACCCGCGAATGGGGGGTGCCGATCGTGATGGACGAGGCGGTGAAAGCGCGGGTGGACGCGATGTGGGGCGAACTGGGGTTGTAAGGCAGTGCGGGGGGTGGGTCTTCTGTGCGTTAATCCAGGCTTCATCCCGCAGCTTGATTTATTTTGGCTCAAGGCGTAAAGTAAGAATTCCTTACTTAGCCCGGTTGGAGAAATGCCATGCTCGCCAAAATGACCTCCAAGAACCAGCTTACCCTGCCCAAGAGCATCACCGCTGCGGTTGGCCCTGCTGAATATTTCGATGTGGAAGCCTGCAATGGGCAGATTGTGCTCACCCCGGTACGCATACAGCGTGGCGATGCTGTGCGTGCCAAACTCGCCGAGCTGAACTTGAACGAACAGGATATCGCCGATGCGGTTGACTGGGCACGTCAATCGTCTGAATCCAAAAAGTCCGCAAACTAATGCAGCTTGCAAAACGCATCCAACGCGTAGTGATCGATACCAATTTGGTGTTGTCCGCGCTGGTATTTGCACAAGGGCGGCTAGCGCCACTGCGCCTGGCATGGCAAGGCGCACAGTGTCAGCCGCTGCTATCGAGTGTGACGGCCGCGGAGCTGATCCGTGTGCTGGCCTACCCGAAATTCAAACTCACTACAGCAGACCAGCAAGAGCTGCTTGCCGACTACCTGCCCTACTGCACCACGGTGCGCATGCCCGCCCAGCTCCCCGCAACGCCAGACTGCCGCGACAAGTTCGACTTGCCGTTTCTGCAACTCGCCGTTGCCGGCAAGGCGGATTGTCTGGTGACGGGTGATCAGGACTTGCTAGTTCTCGTCGGCCAATTTGCTTGCCCCATCGTCACCGCCGAACAATTCATGAAAACGCTCAAAAAATGACCGCCAACGGCATCATGGCCAAGGAAACCGGCACCGAAGATCAGTTCCCCGAAAATCATCGCTGGAACGATCTGGAAAACCTCGCCGCGCCGAACCGGCTGGAGTTCTACAAGATTGCTGATTCACTTGGGCAACCACGGCTCGACGCTGGTGCAGGAAGCGATGGGCGAGCTGGAAGCGGCGCTGGATGAGCTGCGCGGGATACTGGAAGAGTTGGGCGAAGACGTTGCAGAGGTGGAGGCGTGATCCCGTCTTTCGTAGAGTTAATCGCAGGCGTAACCTGCTGGATGTGTACCCATCCGGTGCAATGCGCTTCGCTTATTGCGCGGGCTGAACAACTCAGGGGATGCTCTTGGCTGGACGAAAACAACACTACATTCCACAACACCTGCTCAGAGGCTTCGAAGCCTCAAAAAGTGGAAAAAATTCCCAAGTTGTCGTCTTCAAGCGCGGCGCGGCGCCTTACACATCTGCGACTGAAGGTGTTGCGGCTCAACGGGACTTCTACTCGCCACCGGGAGACGGCGAGAGCGACACTCTCGATGATGTGATCACCAGATTCGAGAGCGAGTGCTTCAACCCCTTTCTTGATCGCGCAAGGGCAGCATCGGATGGAGAGCTAATTGATGCGGATGTCGCTGCAACCGTAGTCGTTCACCTGACTGTCCGAGCAGCACATCTGAGAGGTTCATTCGCCCAGCTCGCACAGAGACTTATAGCAAATTTTGGCAGTGTACTGGGCGAGCGAAACCAACTTCGCGAATTCATGGAGGTCGATTCTAACGATCCGGGCTCTAGAGTATCTACTGAGATAAAACGGACACTGGATGAAGTCGGATTGACAAGCGTCTCTCCAAAAGATCGGTCATTTTTGGAGCAACTTGCTCGCTTTAGATTCCGTGAGAAATTTGATCTGGTGGTGCCATCTCTTATCCCGTTCATCCGCGAGCAACTCTCGGCTATCCATGGTGCCCTGCCCGAGACGCTTGAACGAGGCCACCTGCTTGCGCTTCAGAAATCGCTGGTACAGGAAAATCGTGTCAACGCGCTTAAGCGCCTACAATGGCGGGTTATTTCGGTGAAGTCCCCAGCGCATTTGCTTCTTCCCGATTGTGTCGCAATCGCTGCCGATGACTCAGGCGAGATGCACCCTTATGCAATGAGATCGGATGAGGAAATCACGCTTGTTGCCATGCCCATCGATGCGAAGAAGGTTCTTGTAGGCTTTGTGTCGCATGAACTCCCAGACATGTCCGACCTCAATGCAAATTTCGCGAAGTGCTCGTTGGAGTTCTTTGTAGGTTCAGCTAAAGACCCCTGTGTTGAAGCGCTAACGCGTCATATTGGCGAAGCGATCAAAGACATCAGCGACGGACTTATCGAAGACGATTTGTCACCAATACGACCAGCACAGATTCCCTGCCACTCGTCCGGCAAGTCTTCCTCAAAGGCTGTGCGAGTGGAGTTCGCATCGACAACCAACAAGAATGCTCGAACGATCAAGGCGATACAGCGCATCGCCTCTGAGCAGTGTAGCGACAGTGAAGTAGATCGGATTGATTTGATTCTTGTTGCCCGCGATGTCCCAGGTGAAGTCGCTCGCATGTATGGTCGCCCTCTGTCGGCCTATGAAACATACGCCGTTACACCCGGGACGGTAGAAATATTGGCAACACCAACTTCCCCACAGCTACGGGTCATTGTGCCAGCAAAAATCTTGCAGCTTTTGTTCGTGCGCGACACGAATCTGTCGAGGTCTGCGGCGAACCTGGTCAGGCTTCTTCTTGGGCGTGCCAGCTATTACGATCTTTGGCTCGCAAAAGTCGTACCTCATTTTCAAGGACGCCTGTTCACAGCGAAGGAGCGATTTACACTCGAACTGGCTCAGAGATTTCTCTCTCACAATTACGCTGCATGGGTTGCCGCGCCTGCTGTACAAATGGCAGATATTCGCGATGGCGAACCAACCTCTGCGAAAGCCATTTCAGTTTCGGTTGCAACCATTGAAACAGCGCGTCGGCAATTCCTAGACCACCGCAATGTGGACACAATGCTCGCTGACGTACAGCCAGCACTAGACGTGCTGTTTGGCACCATCGCTGCCTATTGTGGCCTACACGCTGGCAAATCGTTGGACATCTCGCCGACATCGGAGACCGGTAGATGTATTGCGGATACAAGCCTTTGGGAGTGGTTAATGCTCTTTGACCGAGATCTTCGAAACCACCTTAATCAGATTCGACAGGCGTCTCCGACGTTGGTAGTAGTGCAATCTATTGCGGAGCATGTCGAAAGAGTGCTGTGGCAGTTTGGGATTCTCTTGTCAGATACTGACGAAGGTCGGCTGTGGGTAGATGTTAGCGATGAAGAACGGTTGGTTGTTCTACGTCACATTCTCAGCTCCTAGTGAATATGCGGCTGGCTTTCACGGCGATTCCGGTCCCTTGTGCGGATGGTTTTTAAGAAATATTCGGCGTGCGGCTTTCTCGGTTTACGACGCAACCCGCCATTCAACGCAATATTCAGCCTGTTCTCGGTGTCGCGCGCTAATCTTAGCGGCAATGGCTTTGTCTACGGACGCTGATACATCCATTCCAGCAGCGCATCCTGCGCCGCCTGCCCGGCGGCGGCGTTGGCGTGGTTGATCAGGCAGACCACCGCCAGGGTGCGCCCCTTGGCGTCGTGGACGTAGCCGGCGATGGCCTTGACGCCTTTCAG
>CALMWM010000576.1 GCA_937873435.1 uncultured Gallionellaceae bacterium | reverse complement strand
AGCGCGGATGGGAGGCAACTTTCGGCATCAGCCAGGTACGCAAGCTCTGCGCCAATTCGACATTACCGTAAAGCGGGCGAAAGTCGAAGAAAATCGTGGCATTGAGCAAAGCCTCGGGGTCGCCGTGTTCGATCCACTCATCGAATTTTTCCTTCCATTCCTCCAGCGACAGGCACCATTGCGGGTTGCTCGCCATGATGTTGCCCTTGCACAGCGGGAAGCCGCAGGTCCCCAGAGCTTCATTGATTCGCCGGGCGACCGGCAGCAACCGGCTTCTCGCTTGTTCCGCCGTGCCCCCCGGCGGAACAACGAAAATCAGCCCGTTGTCCTGGTCGGTATTCAGCGTTTGCTCCAGCCGGCCTTCGCTACCCATCGCAAGCCAGCACAGGGACTGACCAAGAGGAGAGCCCTTGATCCCGGAGGCCTCGAATTCAAGTTCGATAATGCGTTCGGTCAAGAGATCGTTGAGGGTGGTGATGAATTGGGTCAGCTGTTCCGCCGACACGCCCTGGGCAAGCATGTTATGCGCGAGCTGGCGAATGTCGCCCGAAGCCTGTTGGAGGACATCTAGGCTGTTGGCGTTGCGAATGGTCATGCTGATCTGACGCAAGCCGACCCGTTGCAGGCTGAACAGGTCTTTTTCGGAAATCACCCCCACCAGCTTGCCAACATCGCAGACCAGAACATGGCGGAAGCCGTACCTGGCCATGACCATGGCGGCTTCATGCGCCATGGCGCCGGGCGGCAGGCTGGTCAGGCCGGTACTCATAATGCCGATAATCGGCTGCTCCAGGTCGATCCCGGCGAGGACTACGCGATCCAGCACGTCGTGCAGGGTGAAAATTCCCACCGGCCTGCCGTCCTCGGTTGCGACCATGGAACCGATACCCAGACGGTGCATGGTAGTCAGCACTTCGCGCACCGGGGTTTGCGGCGGGCATGTCACCGGTTCGCGCCGCACGATGCTCGACAAAGGACTGTTCATCGATTGCTGTTCGGCGCTCGAATTGGCGTATTTTGCCTGGATGATCTGCTTGGATTGCTCCAGCAGACTGGCGATGCGGCGTGTGCAAAAATCCTGGAACGCCGGACTGATGCGGATCATTTCGAGAAAATCCGCCGCCGGCAGTTCATAACAGAAAGTATCGACACTGGCGCGGTAGATGCTGGTAACCCCACGCTTGGACAGCAGCGCACCGAGCGGAAAACACTCGCCGTCGTTGAGTTCAAGCCAGGCATTATCGTCCTGGGCGCGCACCACCTCCTGCTCGCCATGCACCACGCCCTGCTTGATCACATAAAAATGCGCCACCGCACCCTGCTCGGGCGACAGGATCACTTCGCCCTTCGAGTAATACCCCAGCACCAGGCGCTGCACCAGGAATTCGAGGTGGGGCCGTTCCATCTGTCCGAACGGAGAAAAGCGCTGCAAGTGGTCGATAGTCGCCAGCAGCAACGAAGCAGGTATTGAAGAAGGGTTGCTCATAACATTTCCTGTAAACGGCCGTAGGAATGACCGAGAGGTCGTTCCTACGCCCCATTCTCCCGAGTTTCCCTGCGCTTGAAAAGCCTCAAAAAAAAGCCCCCCGCTTTCACACGGAGGGCAGGGAGAATCGCGTTTGTTAAAGCGTCTTAGTGTGCCGATGCAGCCTCTGCGTGGATACCGGTGTTCTGGCGCACGTACAGCTCATCCCACATTTCTTCGGAACGCTTGTCGCGGGTAAACAACGATCCCAGGATCACGCACAGGAAACCCAGCGGAATCGAGATCAGGCCGGGATTCTTCAACTCGATCATGGGTTTCTCCAGGCCAACCATGCTGGTGCGTTGATCCTTGAAGGTATCGAGATCCTTCTTGGCTGCCCCGATAGCTTTCTGCACGCCGCCCAGGTCTTTCTCCAGCTTGGCTTTTTCTTCCGCATCGGTCGCCACGGCGATCTTCGCCATCAAGCCCTCTTCCTTGGCCAGCGCACCCGGTTTGGCAGGCTTGCCGTCCTTGGCGGCTTCGCCTTCCAGCACCTTGTTGGCGGCGGAGATCTTGGCCAGCGGATAGGTCATGTTAGGCGATACCATCACCAGCGCAATCGCGCTGATCGCACCGACCAGCATACCGAGCACGACGCCGGTGGTGTTGCACTTCTTCCAGTAAAGCGTCAGGAACACCGCCGGCAGATTGCCGGAAGCCGCTACCGCGAAGGCCAGCGCCACCAGATGGGCAACGTTCTGCCCCTTGGCGAGGATGCCCACGACGATCGCCATGATGCCGACGATAACCGAAGACACGCGCGCAGCCATCACTTGTTCCTGCGGGGTAGCGTGGTCGCCCTTGATCACGCCGACGTAAATGTCGTGCGCCATCGCGGAAGCCGCCGCAAGCACCAAGCCTGCTACCACCGCCACGATGGTGGCGAAAGCCACGGCCGCAACGAAGGCGAGGAACAGGTTGCCCAGCATCGACTCGGGGCCGCCGCCGAGGTAC
>CALMWM010000575.1 GCA_937873435.1 uncultured Gallionellaceae bacterium | reverse complement strand
ACCAGTTCCTGGGCTTGTGGGAAAAGATTCGGGCGCGCACGCGCTACAGCGTCGAGTACAGCACGGGTGACCTGATTGCCAAGGCCGCCAGCCGGATCAAGAGCACGATGCCGCCCATCGAGCGGCCCAAGGTGGCACTGACACGCGCCGACATCGCTATCGGAGCGTCAGGCGTGGCAGGCACGCAAACGGGCTACCGGACGCAGACGGTGGAAGCCAGGTACGTGATGCCGGATTTCGTCGGCCAGGTGCAGGGCAAGACGGGGCTGGCGAAGTCCACCGTGGCGCGCATCCTGCTCGATTCCGGGCGTGTCGGCGACGCGGTAAACAACCCCCAGGCGTTCGTGGATCACGCGGCGGAACTGATAAACGCGGTAAAGCGCGAATTTCTGGTGTACGGCGACGGCTCTGAGGGTAGCGGCGTCAAGTACGTGAAGCTGGCCGACGCGTTCTACGAGATGCGGCGTTTCGAGGATGGCGACTTGAGGGAGGCGTTCGCCTCCAATGTGCTGGCCGTTGAGAAGCAGGAGAAGACGCTGTTCTCGCACATCGTCATCGACTCGAATTCCGGCCCGGAGCGTCTGTTTGCGCAAGCCTGCGAGGACAATGACGACGTGCTGTTTTACATCAAGCTGCCGCGCTGGTTCCAGATCGAAACGCCGGTCGGCTCTTACAACCCGGATTGGGCTGTGGCCTACCACAACGACAAGACGTTGTACTTCGTGGCTGAAACCAAAAACACCGGCAACGGCGACCATGTGCGCCTTGACCTGCTGCGCCCCATCGAAGATTTGCGGATCGAATGCGGCAAGCGGCACTTCAAGAATTTCGAGCAGGTGTGCTTCAAGGTGGTCAGCTCGCTGACGGAGTTGCTTGCATGATGGAGGCAGCGTTACCGTTTAAGCGAATCAGAATGGTGGCGTTGCAAGAAGTTGGCATCCCCCAGCCTTTATTTCTGAGCTCAAGCATTACAGGCTCAATCGCTTTTCCTCGGAGCGGCAGCTGCATTTCATGACGCAACTCGACCGCGATGTCGAAATCGTCATCCTCCCGCGCGACGCCACCCATCCCACGGGCTAGGTATCGGTGCTGATCGCGGTTTGAGTCCAGGAACATCCAGTTAAAGCCGGACGCCCTATGTAACATGGGTTTTCCGGCTTTTTTCTTGCTGCACAGATCATCGGGATGGGGGCCATTGCCCTGCCGGGCTATGAAATTAGCAGACTGTTCCGGCGATTACTTGGTTTGCGGTACGACCACGGCGCTGATGCCCAATCCGCGCAGCTTGACCACCGCCTGATCGGCTTCCGCTCTATTCTGGAACGGGCCGACGTTAAGCCTGGTTTCGGTATACGACTTGATGCCGTGCTGCGCGAGTTTTTCCTGCATCTGGGTGGCGTTGGCCGGGTTGGAGAATACTCCAAGTTGCACCGCATAGTTCTTCTGTGCAGTTTGGCTGGTTTGAACTGGTGGCGGAGGGGGGGCTTTGTCCTGAGGTTTGGCAGGTTCTACGACTTTTTGCGGCTCAGGCGGTTTTTTCGTCTCTGCCGGTTTGGCGAGTTCGAGGATTTTTTGCTGCATTGGTGCGTTTTTCGTCTCGGAAGGCTTGGCTGCAGGTGTCATGTTAGCCTTGGCGAGGGCTTCCTTTACCGCTTCCTTGGAGCTTACCACCAATTCCTGGGGGGGCTTGGCGATGGATCTGGCGGCCTTGTGCGACGTTTCATTTGCCGGCTGCGGAGGATTGATGACCTGCGGCGGAGGCGGCGGCATATCCGTGGTGGGGGGGGCGTCCTGCTCTGGCGTTGTTTCGGCGACGACAGAAACGGGTTCGG
>CALMWM010000574.1 GCA_937873435.1 uncultured Gallionellaceae bacterium | reverse complement strand
CGATGGAATCATCGTGTCCTTTTCCATTGAAGTCATGCATCGCTATCGTCAGCAGTATGCGCTGGAATTAAAACAATCCACCGAGGCCCATGCGGCATTGGAGAAAAGTACCCTGCACTTTAAACAAATCCTCGACAACCTGTTTACTTATGTCGCCTTGCTGGATACCGATGGCGTCGTTCAGGAAATCAACAAGGTAACGCTCAAGCAAGCGGGTTGCCGACGTGAGGATGTGATCGGACAATGCTTTTACGATGCACCGTGGTTTTCCCATGATGAAAAAGTGCGGTTGCAATTAATGAAAGCAATAGAAGCCGCCAAACAGGGCCAGACGCTGCGCTATGACGTAATAGTCAAGATGGGCGACGGCCTCGTTCCTGTCGATTTTCAGATTTCCCCTGTGCGCGACGAGAATGGGCGGATTGTTGGCCTGCTGCCTGCAGGGGTGGATATTTCTGCACGCAAACAGGCTGAGGCCATCTCAAGACAACACAAGGTGGTAATTGATACCGCCCATGACGGCTTCTGGGTAACCGATCTGAGGGGAAATCTACTGGAGGCCAATCAGGCTTATGCGGATTTGTCGGGATATTCTATCGAAGAGTTGCTGACCATGCGCACCAGCGATCTTGAGGCCAATGAAACGCCAGCTGAAGTACGCGCCCATATTTCCGAGATTCTTGCCCAGGGACATGCCCTATTCGAAACCCGTCATCGCCATAAGGATGGATATGTGCTCGACGTTGAAGTATCCGTCAACTACATGGCGGAATCGCAGCGGCTGTTTGCCTTTTTCCGGGACATTAGCGCGCGCAAGAAAGCGGAAGAAGCGTTGCGCATCGCTGCCGCGGCGTTCGAGACCCATGAAGCCATCATGATCACCGATGCGGAAGCAAACATCATCCGCGTCAACCGGGCATTCGAGAATATCACCGGTTATCGCGCCGAAGAAGTGATCGGCAAAAATCCCCGGATTTTGCGATCTGGGCGTCAGGACAGCGCTTTCTATGCCGAGATGTGGCAACGATTGCTGGATGACGGCACCTGGAGCGGCGAGATCTGGGACAGAACCAAAAACGGAAATATTTATCCGAAGCTGACGACTATCTCCGCCGTAAAAAATGACCAAGGCGCAACGACCCAATATGTTTCCATCTTCAGCGACATCACCGAGCGTAAACAGGCTGAAGAAAAAATTCACAACCTGGCGTTCTACGATGCCCTGACGGGGCTGCCTAACCGGCGCTTGCTACTCGATCGATTGAGCCTTGCACTATCCGCATCGGCGCGGAACAAGCAGTACGGGGCATTGCTCTTCCTCGACCTGGACAAGTTCAAGATACTCAACGATACGATGGGGCACGATTATGGGGATATGCTGCTGGTCGAAGTCGCAAGGCGACTTAAATTCTGCGTGCGGGAAGTCGATACCGTGGCTCGTCTCGGCGGCGATGAATTCGTGGTGCTCATCGAGAATGTCAGTGCGGACGCGGAAGACGCCTCACAAAATGTCGCACTGTTCGCCGAGAAAATCCGCTCGGTTCTTGCCACCCCGTATCAGCTTAAGGAAGTCGAGCATCATAGCTCGCCCAGCATCGGCGTGTGCCTCTATTACGGCGATTGCGAGACTATCGACGAACTGATTCGACATGCCGACATGGCAATGTATCAAGCCAAGGGTTCCGGGCGGAATAGAGTACGGTTTTTTGATCCGCATATGCAGCAGTCGGTGGAAACCCGTGCCGCTCTGGAATCGGATTTGCGCCGCGCGATTGCAGACCGGCAATTGCGCTTGTTCTACCAGATTCAATTCGATAACGATCACCGCGCGGTCGGTGCGGAGGCGTTGATCCGCTGGACGCATCCCGAACGGGGGATGGTGTCGCCGCTGGAGTTTATCCCTATCGCAGAAGAAAGCTCGCTGATTATTGAGATCGGGCATTGGGTACTCGACACTGCGTGTCGTCAGATTGCCGCGTGGAGCCAAGACGAACAAACAAGCAATCTGGTTCTTGCAATCAACATCAGCGCGCAACAGTTCAAGCAGGCTGATTTTGCTGAGCAGGTGGCCGCAATAATTCGGAAGTACCGTATCGAGTCGTCGCGCCTGAAACTGGAATTGACTGAAAGCGTAGCGCTGGAAGATATTGATGAGGTCGTGGTGAAAATGCTTGCGCTGAGACGGGTGCTAGGCGTCACATTGTCGCTGGACGATTTTGGTACGGGTTATTCGTCGTTATCTTATTTGAAGCGCTTGCCGCTCGATCAAATCAAGATCGATCAAGGATTCGTACGCGACATTACAACAGATCGGAGCGATGCCTTGATGGTAAAAACCATCATCGACATGGCGAGAAACTTCGGCTTTAACGTGATTGCCGAAGGGGTGGAAACAGAGGCGCAATTGGCTTTTCTCAAGGAGAACGGCTGCATGGCGTATCAGGGTTATCTGTTTGGCAAACCAGTCCCGCTGGAAGAGTTCGAGGCTCTGCTGGAGCGGCTTCCGGTGCGTGAGGCGATCAACTGAGCGCTATGGCGTAGGTTTAATAGCACAACAGCACGTCGCTTTCCGCCGCATTGACCACATCCTTGCCGACGCTGCCCAGCAGCAACTCCTGCATCCCGCTCTTGCCGTGGCGGCCAAGAACGATCAGGTCGGCCTGCCGGCTTTCGGCACGCTCGCAGATGGCGGCGGCGGGATAGGCCGCCGTGACGTGCCGCGTGATGTTCCCATCGTTCAGTCGCGCCAATTCGTTATCCAGCCGTTTTTCCGCATCCGTCAGGAAATGTGCCTGACGCTTCAGGATGAACGCCTCGTCCATCCCTGCTTCGCGCATCCGAATGTCATGCTCAATATCGTAGACATGCAGCACCTCGATCTGCGCCCCCGGCGCGACCGCTTGGGCAATTTCCAGTGCGTTGATCGATCCCGGCGAAAAATCCACTGCGGCGATGGCGCTTCGGTAGGGTTCCGTCTCCGCATTCTTGACAATCAGTACCGGGCAGGTTGCCAGGCGCAACAAGCGCGATGAGGTGGAACCTATCAGCAAATCCAGCAAGGTATGCTCGCCGCGCGCGCCGGCCACCACCAGGCCGGAGCAAATTGCCACAGCATAGTCGGCGATTTCGGTGTGGCTGCGGCCGATGCGCGTGGCAGCCACCACCGTGATGGCAAACTTTTTGCGCAAGCCGGCGGCCAATGCATCGAGCCGGTTTTTGCCCGCAACTTGCAATGCCTGCTCGTGGCCCAACTGAAAATCGGCTGCGGGGTCCGGCCCCGGATACAACTCCAGCGGATGCACCACGTGGAGCAGGTGCATTTCCGCGTCGAGCTGCTTCGCGATCAGTGCGCCGCGCTGCACCGCGCGCCCGGCAGCGTCGGAAAAATCGGTGGCAACAAGGATAGGGGCGACGGCTTGCATGACGTTCTCCTCGGTGGATTTGGGGTGCTTTGTTAAGTGTAGACCACGCGCGCGCGATCCAGGAAAAGGTTTGCGTCCAGTCTGGCGGGATGGTTGCGTGTGGTGTTAGCATGAGCCCCGAGAAGCAAGCTGACAAACCCGTCGCGGCCATGCTTAAGCAGCTCGGCGTGGCCGCCCTCCATGCGCTGCTGGCCAAGCTGGTTCTCGCCCATTTCTCGGCCAACGGCGTGATCAGCATCGTCTGGCCTTCTAGCGGGCTGGCGCTGGCGGGATTCGCTGGCGCCAGTATCAGTGCGATCAACGGCAGCACGGCCTTGCTGCTGACCGGGTTCCTGAGCGCCGAGAATTACTCCCTGAATCTGCTCCAGTGGTGGATGGGCGATGCGATCGGCATCCTTCTGATTACCCCCTTTGTCCTGGTTTGGCGGCGCGCGCCGGAAGGCTGGCGCGCACCCCAACGGGTGATGGAGGCCGCGCTGGGGCTGGCCGAGAAGCTTACCTCGCTTTCCTCCCACCTG
>CALMWM010000573.1 GCA_937873435.1 uncultured Gallionellaceae bacterium | reverse complement strand
AACCTGACATTGATCTCCCTGGCGCGTGGCAAATCGGCGGCGAAAGCTGCCACGCACATTTCGTGCATCAACCTCGGCGCCACGTTAGCCGTCACGGAAATCACACCATGTCCGCCCAACAGCATTAACGCCAGGCTACTCGCATCGTCACCACTGTAAACCGCGAAATCACCAGGTACGCGCATTAACAAATCGCTACCGCGCTCGATATTGCCGGTGGCGTCCTTGATACCGACGATATTGGGAATCTGGGCCAAACGCAGTACCGTATCGTTGACCAGATCGCATGCTGTACGCCCCGGGACATTATAGAGGATGTGCGGCATGTCGACCGCTTCGGCAATTGCTTTGAAATGGCGGTACAAGCCTTCTTGAGTCGGCTTGTTGTAATATGGAACGACCGTCAGACTGTAAGCTGCACCAGCTTTTTTCGCATACTGCGCCAACTCGATCGCTTCGCTGGTGGAATTTGCACCGGTGCCTGCGATGACCGGGATGCGCCCGGCTACCTGATCGACTACCAAGTCGATCAACTGGCAATGTTCGTTGTAATTGACCGTCGGCGACTCGCCTGTGGTACCAACCACGACGATGCCATCTGTGCCTTCACTGACATGGAAATCAACCAAGCCGCGCATACGCTCAAGATCGAGCGAACCATCTGCGTGCATGGGAGTTACGATTGCGACCAGACTGCCTTTGAGCATGAATTCTTCCCGTAAGCGATGAATTTCGGAAGCACATAACCAACTCTTCCGCACTAATTTAAGCGGGTTAGTTTACCCGAATATTATAACGCTTGGAACACGCGCCTTTTGCAGCGCAGGCCATAAAAAACGGGATGCTGCCCGGCTTCCCGTTTTTCCTCATGCTGAATGTGGCTTACTGCTGTGCGGCGTACATTTTGCGTAGAAATGCGTCTACATCGATTTCTGCGATTGCAGGCGGGATTGCGTGGCGCCGTATCACCTGGCTGGCCATCTCATCGACAGCTTCCTGCATTGCAGCTATTACCGGATTCCACTCCCCCCTCATCACTTCCTGGCAGTAGTCCCATTCCCGTTCGTTCTTGATTTCCATACCCACACTCATATCCATTGTGATTAACATGGCGCACCTCCTAAATACCGCTTCAAAGATTAACACCCTTGTTTCTCATAACGGAAGAATCAGTAAAAAGTTGAATTCGCATTCATGGAAGGTGTGGTCGCGACAAACGCGGAATTTGTAACATTACCTGAACTGCTTCGTGCAGATGGCGCTCCAGCAGAGGAACAAAATAGGGCAGTGAAACTGACAGCACCATAAAACCAGCCATCAAGGTGATAGGAAAACCGATAGCAAAAATATTCAGTTGCGGCGCAGCACGGGTCATGATTCCGATGGAAATATTGGTAATTAATAGCGCCGCGATAACGGGTAGCGCCAACAACACGCCGCCGAGAAAAATATGTTTACCCCAATTCACCAGCACCTTTAATCCCGCTGCGGCCATGGGTTGCACCAAAACTGGCATTTCCCGGAAACTTTGCACAACGACTTCGAGCATTAGTGTATGGCCGTTCATAGTGAGGAATACCAGAATAGCCAAAGTTCCGAGAAAAGAACCTACAACCGGAGTTTGGGTGGAATTCTGCGGATCGAAAAAAGTGGCAAAACCCAGCCCCATTTGCATACCGATCAAATTACCGGCCATTTCCACCGCACTGAAGATGACCCGCATTGCCAATCCCATCGCCAGACCGATGGTAACTTGCTGAGCCAGAATCATCAGCCCCAAAGCCGAACCGGGATCGACTTGAGGGATATTTCCCAGGGTAGGCGCAACAACTACGGTTACGACAAAAGCGAGACCTACTTTTACGCGAATAGGAACACCGCGTGCGCCCAAAACTGGAGCGCTAGCAATCAGCGCAAGAATGCGAAAGAAGGGAAAGAAGAAAGCCGCCATCCAGGCATTTAACTGGATCGAGGTAATACTGATCATCGTGTACGTTAAGTATCGCTATCCCACCAGACCTGGGATGCTGGAGAATATGCGCTTGGTATAATCCATCATCAACGTCAGCATCCACGGCCCCATCACCACCAGCATCACAAACATCACCAGCAGCTTGGGGATAAACGACAACGTCATCTCATTGATCTGGGTTGCAGCCTGAAACACGCTGACCAGCAGCCCAACGGCCAAGGCAGCAAGCAACATCGGCGCAGAAACCAGAATCGTCACCTCCAAGGCCTGTTGACCTATTGTCATTACACTCTCAGGAGTCATTCTTTTTGTCCTATGTGTAGAAACTCTGCACCAGCGACCCGACCATCAAATTCCAGCCGTCTACCAAGACAAACAGCATCAGCTTGAATGGCAAGGAAATCACCATAGGAGACAGCATCATCATACCCATCGACATCAGTACGCTCGCCACCACCATATCGATAATCAGGAAGGGGATGAATATCACAAAGCCGATCTGGAAAGCAGTTTTGAGTTCACTGATCACATAAGCCGGCACTAGCACCTTCATCGGCACGGCTTCCGGGCCTTGCAAAGGCTGGCTGTTCGACAGACGGACAAACAAAGCCAAATCTTCCTGGCGGGTTTGGCGCAACATGAAGGCTTTCAATGGGCCGGAGCCCTTCTCTACGGCCTGCATAAAATCCAGCTTTTGTTCTACGAACGGCTTGTAGGCTTCGGCGTAGATCTTGTCAAACACCGGCGACATGACGAAAAAAGTCAGAAACAGCGACAGTCCTATTAACACCTGGTTCGGCGGGGCTTGCATGGTCCCCAGGGCTTGGCGTAGCAAGGAAAGCACAATCGTAATACGGATAAACGCCGTCATCATCAACAACACTGCCGGCAAAAACGTCAATGCCGTCATGAACAGCAGCGTTTGTATAGTCAAAGTATACGTCTGACCGCCGCCAGGTGCAGGGGTGCTTATGAACGCAGGCAAACCTGGATCAGCCGCAAAGGCAAGCAGCGGCGACGACAACAAAGCCACCCCACCAAATATTATTTGCGTGCGGTTGGATAGCTGAAATATTCTCATGGGAAGGTGGCGTGAATGTCGAGTGGCAATCGATTCGAACTACTTGCGATTCTCTGAATGTTTCTGCCTGGCCTGTTTGAGCCATGCAGCAAAGCCTTGTTCTACGGGTAGAACGTTTTCGTTATAT
Source organism: uncultured Gallionellaceae bacterium (assembly GCA_937873435.1). GTDB lineage: Bacteria > Pseudomonadota > Gammaproteobacteria > Burkholderiales > Sulfuricellaceae > JAGXQV01. The sequence goes on along the minus strand of CALMWM010000573.1, from coordinate 1,845 downwards.
ACATCCGCAGGGCGCTGCATGGTATGCAGCGTATTCACTTGGCCCGGAGCGACACCCAGAACCAACCAGGTTTCGCCCACCTCGACCAGCACCATCCGTTCGCGCGGCCCCAACGCGACGCCCCCTACCACCCGGACAACGCCCCCTATCGCATGCTGCCCCAAGGAAAACCGTCGCAACAACCAAGCAGTAGCCGCAACCACGGCAAGAACGACTAGCAAGCCGAAAAATACCTGCAGCATGCCGCCAAACGAGATTGATGAAACGGGAACAACGACAGCACCTTGAGATACCGCCTGCTGCGCGGATGCATTCCAGGGCGAGAAAAAAACAGTCAAGCCCACCAGAAGTACCGTGGCCTGGTTGCGAAACATCATCGGTGCAACTTGCGCAGGCGCTCAGTCGGCGTAATGATATCGGTCAGGCGAATACCGAATTTATCATTCACCACCACCACCTCGCCCTGAGCAATCAAGCAGCCGTTCACCAAGACATCCATGGGTTCTCCAGCCAGCCCGTCCAACTCCACTACAGATCCCTGCGCCAATTGCAGCAAACTACGAATGGCTATCTTGGTACGCCCCAGCTCAACCGTCAGATTAACCGGAATGTCGAGGATCATGTCCAGATTATTAACAGAACCGGACTGTACCGCATCGGGAACAAGCTGTTCAAAAACGCTCTTCTTAGGAACTGCTGCTGACGTCACTGCAGCGGGCGCCGCATTCGCTTGTTCCGCTTCAAGTGAAGTCTGCTCTGCCATCGCGGCAGCCCAGTCATCAACTGCCGGCTCCTCCGCTGGGGTGCTTGCTTCCTGTTCGGCCAGAGCAGCGGCCCAATCGTCCTCCGCGCCCGCCGCTTCCTTGACTTCGTCTTCAGCCATTTTGCTTATCTCCAGGCGCCGATTCCTCATCCATCCCGGCTAGGATTTTATTCACTTTCAGCGCGTATTGGCCGTTCAGAATACCGTATTTGCATTCCAGCACAGGAATACCATCTACTTCGGCAATAACTGCCTCGGGAATATCCAGCGAAACCACATCCCCGACTTTCATATTAACTATTTGACCCAAGGTCACGGGGGCTGTTCCGAGATTAGCTACCAAATCGACTTCCGCAATTTGTACCTGCTTGGTCATCAATTTCGCCCAGCGTTCATCGACCTCAAGGCGCTCACCCTGCATCGTGCTGTAAAGCAAATCGCGAATCGGTTCAATCATAGCATAGGGCATACAGATGTGAAAATCGCCGCCCCCGGCGCCCAACTCGATGTTAAATGTCGTCACCACCACCACTTCGCTTGGGGTTGCGATGTTGGCAAACTGTGTATTCATTTCTGATCGGATATATTCGAACTCCACCGGGTAAATCGGCGCCCAGGACTTCTGATATTCCTCGAAAGCCACCTCAAGCATACGCTGGATAATGCGCTGCTCGGTCGGCGTAAAATCGCGCCCTTCGACACGCATGTGGAAACGCCCGTCACCGCCGAATAGATTATCCACGACAAGGAACACCAGATTAGGATCGAAAATAAACAACGATGTGCCGCGTAACGGCTTGACATGAACCAAGTTCAAGTTGGTTGGCACTACGAGATTGCGAATAAATTCACTGTACTTCAGCACGCGCACTGGACCAACCGAGATTTCCGCGTTGCGCCGCATGAAGTTGAATAAACCGATACGGAACAAACGGGCAAAGCGCTCGTTGATGATTTCGAGTGTGGGCATACGCCCACGAACTATCCGTTCCTGCTTCCCCAGATTGTAGGCACGAACCTCCCCACCATCCTGAGACTCGTCCGGCGCCTCATCCGCTTCGCCGGTCACGCCTTTCAGCAGG
>CALMWM010000572.1 GCA_937873435.1 uncultured Gallionellaceae bacterium | reverse complement strand
CTTCGTCGATACACAGGATGACGCGTTTGTTCTTGCGGGCGATGTTGAGCAACGCCAGGGTGACCGATTTGAGCAAGCGATGCTGGTTGACGTTCTTGTCCAGCACCACTCCCAATTCGTCTGCCAGCGCCATCAGCAGGGTGCGCGGCTCGAGGAACGGGTTGCTGATATAGGCAGTGACAAAATCTTCCTTACCCAGGCCCGCCAAGAACTTGCGGCACAACAAGGTTTTTCCGCTGCCTACTTCACCGGTCAACTTGATGAACCCTTCGCCATTCCTGGCTGCGACCAGCAGGGTGTTAAGCGCCTCCTGATAACGCGAGGATGCATAAAAGAAGCTGGTATCCGGCGTAATGCCAAAAGGTGCTTCCCGTAAACCAAAATGCTCGTTATACATTGCGGGAATTCGTATTAGTGATCCATCGCCTGGACGCGATTCCGCACATCCAGAATATCTTGCGACCAATCGCTGCCATCCTGCACCACCGTCGGCTTGAGAAGAATGACCAATTCCGTTTTGCTGGTGGATCGCTTGGTTTGACGGAAAATATCGAGCGCGGGAACATCCTTTAGCCCCGGCGTCTGAGACAAATCGAAGTTTGACGACATTTTCATCAACCCGCCGATGGCCACAATCTGGCCGTCGTGCGCGCGCACAATGCTGTCGGTTTCGCTCACGTTGGTCGATGCCAGCGGTAAAGTCAAAGTGCCAGAACTGCCCATGTTGATAACCTTGTTGGTTTCGCTGATGCGCGTCACCGAAGGATGAATATGCAAAATGACATTATTATATTGATCGATCTGGGGCGTCACATCCAGCACGATGCCGGAAAAAAATTGCTGGATGGTAGGTGTTGGGGCAGTCGTAGTCGTGGTTCCGGTGGAAGTAATCGAGACGCCACTGGTGACGCTAGTGACGTAATAATCCTCGCTACCCACCTTCAATACCGCTTTCTGGTTGTTTAGTGTCGCAATGCGCGGACTGGAAAGCACATGGATGCCCCCCTGACTCTCCAGGAAAGAAAGTATGGCGGCAAAACTGCTGGTCTGGAAGGCCAATCCGAACAACCCGCCCGCCCCTTTCAGGTTTGTTCCTGGCAAGCCACTGATTAAAGGCGAAGTCATTGTGCCAGTCGGAGCTATCGAATTATCCCCCGGGATGCCCACTGAAAGCCGGCTATTGG
>CALMWM010000571.1 GCA_937873435.1 uncultured Gallionellaceae bacterium | reverse complement strand
TACGCTGGGTGCGGCGGTCGGCCAGGGGAAGCGCGGCAAGGGCGCGTCGGTAATGTTCTTCGGCGCGCTCGACCTGGAATGTCATGAGTTGCCCGAAGGTAGCGCTTTCAATACCGTTCAGAATATCGTTCTCACTGATATTGAAGCGCGCAAGTTCGTCTAGAGGCAGGTAGATGCGGTTGCGGCGGGCATCCTCGCCGACATCGCGGATGATGTTGGTGAGTTGGAACGCCAGTCCCAATTGATGGGCGTATTCTTCGGTGCGGGGATCGGCATAGCCGAAAATGCGCGCCGAAAGCAGCCCCACCACCCCGGCGACACGGTGGCAGTAAAGCGCCAGTTGGTCGAAATCACGGTAGCGGTTTTGCGTCAGGTCCATTTCCATGCCGTCGACGATTTCCTGCAACTGCGCTTCGGGCAGCGTGAACTCCCGTACCACGCTTGCCAGCGCCTGTCCGACAGGATGCTCGGGCTGCCCTTCATAGATACGGCGAATTTCCTCGCGCCACCAGCCGAGCTTGGCGCGCGCCACCGAAAAATCGCTGCATTCGTCCACCACATCGTCCACCTCGCGGCAGAAAGCATACAGCGCGGTAATCGCGCGCCGCCGTTCGGGCGGCAGGAACAGGAAACTGTAGTAGAAACTGGAACCGCTCTTGGCGGCCTTCTCTTGGCAGTATTGGTCTGGAGTCATCAAAATCGTGTCCCGATAGCAATGCGCCACATGTCGTCCGGCGTGAAGTTGACTTTGGGGTCGTAGGCGCCGCGTAAAAAAAAGCGTGGCCAATCGTAGGTCAGCGACGCGCCCCACTTGTCGATTTGCACGCCATCGACCAGCCCGGATTTGTACAATAGGTCGATGGTGAGTCGCTCGCCATCTGGGCGGGGAATGCGGTAGAAAAGGTGAATGTGGCGTTGATCTGGATTTTGCCGGTTGTCGCGTACCAGCTGAAGGGCGATCACCTCGCCGTTGTCGGTGCGGTGCCCTGCCGACAACAGGTAAGAATCGTTAGGGTCGAAATTCAGGTTCCAATATAGGCGCAGATTGGTGCGCCCGAACCCGGCGCCGACAAACCAGGGCTGCCCGGTTTCCGCCTGGATGCTGAAGGCGGCGAAGCCGCCGGAAGCGAATTGCAGGGAAGGTATCAGGCGGAATGCCTGCATCTCGAAAGAATTGTCCCAGCCGCCCCGTAACTGGTGTTCGTCTTGAACATGGGCTTCATAATAGCCCAGCCACAAATTGCCTGCCGGCGAGGACTTGCGCAGATTGATATCGTAGGCTTCGCTTGCGCCCGAAATCTTGTAGACGCCAGCGGTCAGTTTGTAGGGCACGGTCTCACTCGGCGTTTCGCGGGATGCCGACGTTTCCCGGTCGCTCGCCCAGGCGCTGGTGACGAGCAGAAAGGCAGTAACAAGCAAGAATGAGTTTAACCACCCGCAAAGGGTGCGATTTGTTTTGATGCCTGCGGGTTTCATGAAATGCTTGGGGTGAGCTTCATTGGGTAGCATGTTTCCACCGCGCAGCCCGATAAGCCATGACTACCCAGTCCTGCCAATTCAGCACCGGGCGTTCATTGAAAACGTCGCTATCCTTGTGCAATTTGCGCAGGATGGTTTCGCCGCCGAGGATGATCATCCGCAGTTCCAGCGCGATGCGGCCCGGCAGAATTTTGCCGAGCGGGGTGCCGGCATGGAGCAGTTTGCGGGCGCGTTCGATCTGGAACAGCATGAAAGGGCGCCACATGCCGAGGGTTTGTCCGCGCGCGATGTGGTTTTCGCTGATGCCATACTTGGCCATTTCGTCCTGCGGCAGGTAAATGCGGTTTTTCTCGCGGTAGTCGATGGCGATGTCTTGCAGGAAGTTGATCAATTGCAGGCTGGTGCAGACCGCGTTGGAATAAGCCAGGTTTTTCGGCGTGGCAGCCTCGTAGAGGTGCAGCAGCAGTTCGCCCACCGGGTTAGCGGAGCGGCGGCAATAGTCCATCAGTTCGGCGAAATTGGCGTAACGTTTATTGGTAACGTCTTGCGCAAAGGCGTCGAGCAGGTCGTAAAAGGGCTGTAACGGAAGTTTGTGGCGAGCGACGATGTCGGCGACATCATGGAACAGCGGCGTAGTCGGGGGGTTGCCGGCGCCTATGGTGTCGAGTTCCTTGCGGTAACCGTCGAGCAGGGCGAGGCGGGTGGCATCGTCGAGGTCGCCTTCATCGGCGAAATCGTCGGCGGTGCGGGCGAACGTGTAAATAATTCCGACAGGACGGCGTAAACGTCCCGGCAGCAGGATCGAGCCTACCGGGAAGTTTTCGTAATGCTGAACAGTTTGCTGGGGGGAGAGTGCCATGGGCCGGATTTTAACCCGGTTCTCCCATGGTTGGTTACATCAAATTACCGACCGCGGTCGCCAAAGCTGCGGCGCGTGTCCTTGCCGGTGCTGGGTTTGTTATAGCCGCCAGTGGACGGACGGGTATCGTTGCGGAAAGTGCGTTCGCCGCCCGGTGCCGCACTGCGCGGCTTGCCGAAACCGCCTTTGGAGGCAGGTTTGGACGTGCTCGGACGGTGCGTGCGCTTGGGTTCCAGGCCGGGAATGACATGCGGAGCGATGTCGTGGCCGGTGAAACGTTCGATACGCTTGAGATGCAGGCCGTCTTTCGGCGAGGCGAAGGAAACGGCAATCCCGGAAGCGCCGGCACGGCCGGTGCGGCCGATGCGATGGACGTAGTCTTCGGCGAATTTCGGCAGGTCGAAGTTGATCACGTGGCTGATGCCGGAAACGTCGAGACCGCGAGCCGCCACGTCGGTGGCGACCAGCACGCGGATGGCGCCGCGTTTCATCTTGGTGATGGTGCGGTTGCGCGCACCCTGGTTCATGTCGCCGTGCAGTGCGGCAGCGGCATGGCCTTGGGCGAACAGGTCTTCCGCCAACTGATCGGCGTCGCGCTTGGTGGAAGTGAAGACGATGGCTTGCTTGACTTCAACGTCGGCGATGATGTGCTGCAACATGCGATTCTTGTGCGCCATGTCGTCGACGTAGTGCAAGCGTTGCTCGATGTTTTCGTGCTTGGCTTGCTGAGAGGCGACCTGGATGGTTTTCGGATTTTTGAGCAAGCGTTGCGCCAGTTTGCCGACGGTGCCGTCGAGCGTGGCGGAGAACAGCAGGGTTTGGCGGCTGGCGGGGGTGGCGGCGGCGATTTTTTCCACGTCGTCGATGAAGCCCATGTCCAGCATCCGGTCGGCTTCGTCCAGTACCAGCATTTCCAGGCGCGAGAAGTCGATACGGCCGCGTTCCAGGTGGTCGATCAGGCGGCCCGGGGTGGCGACCAGAATGTCTATCGGCTGGGACAGCAGCTTGTTTTGCAGCGGGTAGGGCATCCCGCCGAGGATGCATACGGTTTTGACGCGCAACCCCTTGCCGTATTTCCATGCCGCTTCGTTGACCTGAGTGGCCAGTTCGCGGGTCGGCGTCAGCACCAGGATGCGCGGGCCGCGGCTTTTCGACGGGGATTCTTCAGTCAGTTTTTGCAGCGCCGGCAGGATGAACGCGGCGGTCTTGCCGGTTCCTGTTTGCGCCGAGGCCATCAGGTCGTGACCTGCCACCGCTTCGGGGATGGCTTGCGCCTGGATCGCCGTCGGTTCGGTGTAACCGCTCTCGACGATGGATTTGAGGATCAGGGGGTGCAGATTCAGAGATTCAAAAGACACGTTATTTCCTTGTAATAAAGGTAAATAGAACGCGCAGCAGGGAACAAGCGGACAACCACCCGAATGTTTCGGGGGGAAACAGCAACACCAAGCAGCGCTAAAACATCGTCGCTAACCGGGAGGTAATTGCTATTTCAGAGTATCTGAAAAAGAAGGGTCAGGAGCGATGAACCAAATGGCTGGAAAAGTTTCTCAACAGCCAAGCTGACGCATTATACGCACAATTTAATAATTGTGCCATATATTTATGCTACAATCGTCGGCTTTGATCGAATCAGGAAGTTTTCATGTCACGCCCTCTCCGTAACATCGCTATTATCGCCCACGTCGACCACGGCAAAACCACGCTGGTGGACAAATTGCTCCAACAGGCCGGAACCTATGCCACGCACCAGCATGTCATCGAGCGGGTGATGGACAGTAACGACCTGGAAAAAGAACGCGGGATTACCATTCTTGCCAAGAACACCGCAGTTGACTACGAAGGTGTGCACATCAATATCGTCGACACTCCCGGACATGCCGATTTCGGCGGCGAAGTGGAGCGCGTGCTGTCGATGGTGGACGGCGTCTTGCTGCTGGTGGATGCGGTGGACGGCCCGATGCCGCAAACCCGCTTCGTGACCAAGAAAGCGCTGGCGCTGGGGCTCAAGCCGATCGTGGTGATCAACAAGGTGGATCGTCCCGGCAGCCGCCCGGATTGGGTGGTGAACCAGACTTTCGATTTGTTCGACAAGCTCGGTGCCACCGACGACCAGCTCGATTTCCCAGTAGTTTACGCTTCTGCGTTGAATGGTTATGCGATGCTGGAAATGGACAAGCCCAGCGACAACATGCGCGCCCTGTTCGATACGGTGTTGAAGCATGTGCCGTCGCCGTCCGGCAATCCCGATGAGCCGCTTCAGTTGCAGATCAGCGCGCTGGATTATTCCAGCTACGTCGGTCGCATCGGCATCGGTCGTATCGCCCGTGGACGTCTGAAACCGATGCAGGACGTGATCCTGTTGTCCGGCCATGCCGACGACAAGGGCAAGAAGGCGCGCGTCAATCAGGTATTCGGCTTCAGCGGCCTGGAACGCGTGCCGCTGGAAGAGGCGCAGGCCGGCGACATCGTGGTGATCAACGGGATCGAGGATATTGGTATTGGCGTGACCCTGGCTGCGCCTGATAAACCTGAGGCACTGCCAATGTTGTTGGTCGACGAGCCGACCTTGACCATGAATTTCCAGGTCAACTCTTCTCCCTTCGCCGGACAGGAAGGCAAGTTCGTCACCAGCCGCCAGTTGCGCGAGCGTCTGGAAAAAGAGCTGTTGGTCAACGTCGCCTTGCGCGTCGAGGATACCGCGGACACCGATGTATTCCTGGTAGCCGGGCGCGGCGAGTTGCATCTCACCATCCTGCTCGAAAACATGCGCCGCGAGGGCTACGAACTGGCCGTGTCGCGTCCCCGTGTGATCATGCACGAGATCGACGGTGTGTTGTGCGAGCCGTTCGAAGCGCTCACCGTGGACGTCGAGGAAGCCAATCAGGGGCCTGCGATGGAAGCGCTTGGCGCACGTCGCGGCGATTTGCTCGACATGGTGCCGGACGGTCATGGCCGGGTACGCCTCGATTACCGTATTCCAGCGCGTGGTTTGATCGGCTTTCAGTCCGAGTTCATGACCATGACGCGCGGTTCCGGCGTGATGAGCCACGTGTTCGACGAATATGCGCCGGTGAAGGCGGATATTGCCGAGCGCCGCAATGGGGTACTGATTTCCTCGGAAAACGGCGATGCAGTGGCTTATGCCTTGTGGAAGTTGCAGGATCGCGGCCGGATGTTCGTCAGCCCCGGCGACCGCCTCTACGAAGGCATGATCATCGGCATCCACAGCCGCGACAACGACCTGATCGTCAATCCGATCAAGGGCAAGCAGCTCACCAACGTACGTGCTTCCGGCACCGACGAAGCGGTGCGCCTGACGCCGGCGATCCCGCTGACACTGGAATCGGCTATCGAATTCATTACCGACGACGAACTGGTGGAAATCACTCCGAAAACCATCCGCCTGCGCAAGCGCTACCTGGACGAACACGAGCGCAAGAAAGCAGCGCGCGGACTGTAAATCTGGCCTGGATGCAGGCCGGATACTCCCTCAATCCCCTCCCGTACGCGGGACGGGATGCGCCTGAAATTCGGTGGCATTGCATGTTTCCCTGTGGATAACGGTGCAATGCACCTTTATCCACGCTACCTTATGCTTGACGAAACTCCCCGCACCGTGCCAAGGTATCGCCTATGGAAACCGATATTGTTGAACTGGTAAAAGACGTGGGTGGGCTGGTCACCCTGCCCGATGTGTTTATACGCATCAACCGTCTGGTTGAAGACCCCAACAGCACAGTCGGCGACATTGCCAAGGCGGTGAGCCAGGATCCTTCGTTCACCGTGCGCCTGTTGCGGGTGGCTAACAGCCCGCTTTACGGTCTTTCTTCCACTGTGGATACCGTTTCCAAGGCGGTGTCGATTATCGGTACCAGCCAGATACGTAATCTGGCGCTCTCGACCTCGGTCGCCAGCGCTTTCGAAGGATTGCCCAACGATCTGGTGTCGATGGAAAACTTTTGGCGCCACAGTCTCTACTGTGCCCTGGCGGCGCGCATTTTGGCCAAACTGGCGCGCAAATGCGATGTCGAAGCGGTGTTTACCGCCGGATTGTTACACGATATAGGCGAACTGGTGATTTTCAACAGACTGTCGGCGCAGGCCCAGGAAGTGCTGCTGCTGGTGCTGGATAACGTGGACGAATTGCCGGTTTACGAAGCGGAATGGCAGATCATGGGGTTCGATCATGCCCAGGTCGGCGGCGAGCTGGCGCGCCAGTGGCACTTGCCCCCGCTGCTGGAGGAATGTATCGCCTATCATCACGATGTTCCTTCGGCGCGGCGCTATCCGCGGGAAACCGCCGTGGTGCATATCGCCAACATCCTTGCGTTGATGGCTGAGGTGGATAGCCTCGACCCCGCCGATGTGCCCCCCATCGATCCCCTGGCTTGGGAAGTGACAGACCTGGACGAAGAGCTCATCGAGTCGGTGGTACGCGAGGTTCATGCAGAAATTGTCGAAGCCGAAAACCTTTTTCTGGGCAAAGCCTGATTCGGGCAACGTTCGGCAGGCGCTTATCCCTAACTACTATCATGGCCATTGACTCCGCTTCGCGTCCCCCTCTCGTTCTGCCGGGTTTCGAGCATATCCGCAGAAGCTGGAATAGTACCCACAATGTTTTTGCCGCCCGGTTGTTGCCCGGCGAGTACTATGTCACGCTACGCGACGAGGCGGTGTACACCACACTCGGTTCCTGTATCTCAGCTTGCATTCGAGATCGTGTCACCGGAGTCGGCGGGATGAATCATTTCATGTTGCCTGCCTCGGCGGATGCAGACGGCTGGAAATCCACCAGTCTGAGCGCAGCTACTCGCTACGGCAACTTCGCAATGGAACACTTGATCAACGTCATCCTGAAAAACGGCGGCAAGCGCCAGAATCTGGAAGTCAAAATTTTCGGCGGCGGGCGCATCCTGGCAAACATGACCGATGTCGGTCAGCGCAATATCGAATTTGTGCATGACTATATCAAGACCGAAGGGTTGCGCGTCGTGGCGGAAGATGTCGGCAGCATCCATCCGCGCATGGTGGTGTATTTCCCCACGACCGGAGAGGTTAAGGTCAAGCGCCTGCGTTCTCTGCACAACAACACCATCGCCGAGCAGGAAAAGAAATACATCAGCATCATCGAAACCAAACCGGTGGGCGGAGAAATCGAGTTGTTTTGATTGCATTGCGCTGGCGGCACTGCAACCGGCATTCCGTTATACTTCGCAGCTTAAACGGTCTGGAGTAGGTCTATGGTCGAAATTCTGGTTAGCGTGGCCGCGCTGTTCATTTTGCTGGCATTCATCTGGGTGGTGCTGCGCCTCAATCATCTGGCGCGGGTGCAAGGGCAGTTCCCGGACGACATCGCTTTCATCCTGGAAGAAAAACATCGCGCCATGCTCGGCGATCTGCATCAGGGATTGACCGGTCAGGGAGACCGGCTTGGTACCATCCTGGCGGAAAATTCGGAGCGTCTGCGCAGCATGGTGGCGCAGGAGCTGAAATTCACCCGAGACACGCTCGATGCGCTGCATACCGCGATGACCGAAGGCTTGGCGCAGACCCGTGAGACCATTCATATCCAGCTTTCAGAATTGACGATATCCCTGCAAGGCAAGCAGGATGCGATGCGCGCCGAAGTGGTCGAGAAACTCATGCAAACCCTGGCAGAACAGGGCCGGGCGGAGCAAGAGCTGATCCAGAACACCATGCACACCCATACCCAGCAAATTTCCGGTGCCATCGAGAAACTGACTGAAACCGTCGATGGCCGCCTGGGCGAGATCAGCGGCAAGGTCAGCGAACGCCTGGAGGAAGGTTTCAAGAAAACCAACGAAACCTTCGCCAACGTGATGGCGCGCCTGGCCACCATTGACGAGGCACAGAAGAAGATCGATGGGCTGACCACCAACATGGTCAGCTTGCAGGAGTTGCTCGGCGACAAGCGCTCGCGCGGTGCTTTCGGCGAAGTGCAACTGGAGGCGCTGGTACGCAATATCCTGCCGCCTTCGTCTTATGCGCTCCAACACACGTTCTCCAACGGTACTCGCGCCGATTGTGTATTGTTTCTGCCGGAGCCGACCGGAAACGTGGCGGTGGACTCCAAATTTCCGATGGAAAATTACCACCGCATGTTTGCCCCTGGTGTTTCCGAGAAGGACCGGGTGCAGGCGCAGCGCCAGTTCAAGGCGGACATCAAGAAGCATATCGACGACATTGCCGAGAAATACATCATTGCCAATGAAACCAGCGACGGCGCGGTGATGTTCGTTCCGGCGGAAGCCGTGTTCGCGGAAATCCACGGCTACAACGCGGCGATCGTCGACTATGCCATGCAGAAACGGGTGTGGATCGTTTCGCCGACCACGCTGATGGCCATCCTCAATACTGCGCGAGCCGTGCTCAAGGATGTCGAGACGCGCAAGCAGGTGCATATCATCAAGGAATCCTTGGGCAAGCTGGGCAAGGAATTCGAACGCTTCGACGGGCGCATGAAAAAACTCGCCGATCACATCCGTCTGGCGCATCAGGATGCCGAG
>CALMWM010000570.1 GCA_937873435.1 uncultured Gallionellaceae bacterium | reverse complement strand
CTGGCGGCGACGCGGAATTTCGACGGCACGGTGTATTTCATTTTCCAGCCTGCCGAGGAGGGAGGCGGCGGGGCGCGGGTGATGATCGAGGAGGGTCTGTTCGAGCGTTTTCCGATGCAGGCGGTGTTCGGGATGCACAACTGGCCGGGGCTGGCGGCGGGGCAGTTCGCGGTGATGCCCGGCCCGGTGATGGCTTCGGCGGACCAGTTCGACATCGCGGTGCGCGGCCACGGCGCTCATGCCGCGATGCCGCACCAGGGCGTCGATCCGGTTGTTGCAGCCAGCGCGCTGGTGCAAGCCTTGCAGGGCATCGTCAGCCGCACCCTCGACCCGCTGGATTCAGCCGTATTGAGCGTGACCCGTTTCCATGCCGGCGACGCCTACAACATCATCCCCGAGCAGGCGCTGCTGGCCGGCACGGTGCGCGCCTTCCGCGGCGAAGTGCAGGATCAGATGGAAGCGGCGATGGAACGGGTGTGCAACGGCATCGCGGCGAGCTTCGGGGTGCAGGTCACACTCGACTACCAGCGCGGCTATCCCGCCACCGTCAATTCTCCCGCGGAAGCGGAACTGTGCCGCCGGGCGGCCAGCGATCTGGTCGGCGCGGAAAACGTCCACGGCGGGATGAGGCCGTCGATGGGCGCGGAGGATTTCTCCTGCATGTTGCAGGCCAAGCCGGGCTGCTACGTGTGGCTCGGCAACGGGCTGGGCGAAGGCGGCTGCATGTTGCACAATCCGCATTACGATTTCAACGACGAGGTGCTCCCGCTGGGTGCGAGCTATTGGGCGCGCCTGGTCGAACAGATGCTGGGAGCGCAGGCATGACGGACGATGCCTTGTTCGCCGGCCCCGCCGCCTTCAGCCGGGCATTCGCCGACGGGCTGATAGACTTGCTGGAAAAAGGCGGGTTGGGGCCGTTCATCCTGGTGTGCGCCAACGCCACCTTCAGCCACGACATCCACGCTAGCGCCGGCGCCGGGCTGCAACGGCTCTACGCCGAACTGCGCGCCGAATACGCCGAGGCGCTGGAAAACGGGCGCGAGATTGCGGCGGTGGAAGAAGACCTGCTGGTGTTCCTGAAAATCCAGGCCATCGGCCTGGAGCGCCTGAAACCCACCGAAACGCGCCATGCCGAGGGCTGGGAGCTGCAATTCAACCACCTCCGCTCGTTCCGTCCCAAGCGCATCACCGCGCGCGTGCCGGAACGCCTTCATGCGCCTTTCGACGAGTCCGGTTTCCACTTCAACAAGGGTTTCATGCAGAAGGAGGCGTTCTGGGCCGGCGAGCTGTGCGGACGCCATGCCACGCTGTATTACAACAAGTATCCCTTCGTGGATTTCCATGGCCTGCTGGTGCCCGAGCGCGAAAGCTGCCTGTCGCAATACCTCACCGAGGCGCATCATTTTTACCTGTGGGAAGTCACCCAGGAACTGGCGAAAACCTTGCCGGGCGCGGGCTTCGGCTACAATTCGCTGGGCGCGTTCGCGTCGGTCAACCACCTGCACTTCCAGATGTTCATCAAGCCGCAAGGCTTTCCGGCGATGGCGCCGAAGTGGAAACACAACGGCGGCACCCTGCCTTACCCCACAAAATGCGCTGCCTTCGCCGACCCGCGCGCGGCCTGGTCTTACCTGCACCAGCTGCACGAATGCGAGACGCCCTATAACCTGCTGTATAGCGCGGGCCGACTGTACGTATTCCCGCGCCGCAAACAGGGTGCCTACCCCCAGCCCGCCTGGACCAGCGGCTTCACCTGGCACGAACTGGCGGGCGGGATCATCACCTTCAACCGCGAAGATTTTGAACTTTTGGATGCGACGACCATCGAAAATGATCTGGCTGCGCTCGGCCTGTAATTTTTGTTAAGGGGAATCGGGATTGCCTGATGGTTTTCGGGTGTCACGATTCTGTCGCATTAATCCTTGTGGGATGGGCATTCCTTCCCTAGAATGGGGGCAATCCCCCGTCAACTCTAACGCTGCGGTCAGCTCAATTGCCTACCCCTATTCTCCGCCGTTCCAGGCACCTCTGGTTATCGCTCCGTCTGTGGAAACGCCGCTTGGTGTTCTGGAGCGGCGCGATCAGCGTCGGCCTGGCGGCGATTGCGTTCGCGGTCGGCAGCGATTTCACCAACTCCAGCTTCCACCAACTGACCGCTTATTCCCCTTACCTGCCGCTGCTCGTCACCCCCTTGGGACTGGCTCTGGCGGTCGCGATTACCCGGCGCTTTTTTCCCGGTTCGCAGGGCAGCGGCATTCCCCAGAGTATCGCCGCGCTCGGGATGCAGGAAGCCGAGGCGCGCAATAAAGTCCTGTCGTTGCGGATTGCAGTGGGGAAAATCCTGATGACGCTGCTGGGCCTGCTTTCCGGTGCCTCGGTGGGGCGTGAAGGGCCGACGGTGCAAATCGGTGCCTCGATCATGCACGCGCTGAGCAAATTGACCCGCTTTCCGCGCCGCGAGATGGAGCGCGGCCTGATCCTGGCCGGGGCGGCGGCCGGCATCGCGGCGGCCTTCAACACACCGCTCGCCGGGATCGTGTTCGCAATCGAGGAAATGAGCCGCTCCTTCGAGCAGAAAACCAGCGGAACCGTGCTCACCACGGTGATTATCGCCGGTATGACTTCCCTGGCGATGACCGGCAATTACAATTATTTCGGCCATACCGCTGAGGTCTTGCAATTCAACCGCGAGTGGATCGCGGTGCCGACCTGCGGTTTTCTCGGCGGCTTGCTGGGCGGCCTGTTCAGCCGCATCCTGATCGTCTCCGGGCGCGGCCTGCCGGGGCGTCTCGGCGACTTGATGCGGGATCGCCCGGTGGCGTTTGCCGCGCTGTGCGGCGTGGTTCTGGCGCTGATCGGCCTGGCTTCGGGAAGCACGACTTACGGCACCGGTTACGACGAGGCCAAGCAAATCCTCGAAGGCACCCAATCCATGCCGCAAAGCTACGGCATCCTGAAAATGCTGGCAACGGTGGTTTCCTACATCAGCGGCATCCCCGGCGGCCGCGCGGGCCGGGGAAGGCGTCGGCGAAGGCCGTCGAGGCGTCGCTGCCGGACGCGGTCGGCGCATTCATCGCGTGGCTCGTCGATCCGGGCAACGGCTGGACGGTCGTCGAGCGCGGGCGCGACGGCGCGGAGGCGCGCGTCGCCATCGCGCCGAGGCACATCGCCGTGCTCTTCCGCCGGTTCACGAGCTTCGGCGTCGACATGACACGCCC